>JAQTTZ010000197.1 GCA_028710485.1 Bacteriovorax sp.
TGCCCTTCAAATTATTTTTGGAGCGAGGGCCGATAAGAAACTTATCCGTAAAAATGCAGAATTTTCCACGATTGAAGCCGTTTTTTCATCTAACGACGCTAAGATAAAAAATTACTTCAATGAAATCGGCCATCCCTTTGATGGAAACGAAATCGTTGTTAAAAGAGTGATTTTTGCCAACGAATCTTCTAAATCTTATTTAAATTATCAATCTTGTTCTGCTTCTCTTTTGACCTCTTTTTCAAAACGTTTTGTTGATTTAGTTGGTCAGTTTGAGAATCAAAAACTATTGAGCGAAGATTATCAACTTATTCTTCTCGATTCCTATTCTGGATTAAACAACGATATTTCAGATTACCAAACTCTCTATAATCAATTAAGTGGATATAAAAAAGATTTCACTGAACTTCTTACTGAAAAAAACATTCGTGCTCAGCGCGAAGACTATATTCGTTTTCAAATCGAAGAATTAGAAAAACTCACTCCAAGTATTGAAGACGAATTAGAGTTATTGAAAAAGAAGGACATGATTTTAAATATTGAGAAACGTCAGCAGACTTTAGGGTCTCTAGCTTCTGCTATTTCCGATGACGACGTTAATCTTTTGGGTCTTTTGAAAAGTTGCCTAAATAGAGCAGAGAAAAATACTGGAATCGTAGCTGAAGAAATTATCACTAAACTTTATGAGATAAAATCAATCCTGGAAGATGTTTCTTACGACCTTTCTAAAGACCTCAATGCCAATTTAGACGAAGAAAACATTGAAGAAATTCTTGACCGTATCGACTTCTACCAAAGACTTAAAAGAAAATTTGGAGGATCAACCGAAGAAATGATTAGGACTTTTAGTGAATTCAGAGCTGAACTTAATTCCTTTTCTCAAGTGGACGATAAAATCGCACTTATCTCTAAAAAAATAAATGATCTTGAAATTCGCTGTGCCACTTTTGCTCAAGAGCTGCACAATGTGCGCTTGATTAGATGTGAAGAACTATCAGTTGAATTAACCTCTAAAGTTCAAGAATTAAAAATGAATGGTGCTTCACTAAAGATCATGGTCCATAGATCTGAAAACCTCGGCCCAAAAGGATTTTCTCGTATTGACTTCATCGCTGAAACTAATCCAGGTGAAGGATTTTTTAAGGTTCGTGAAATTGCTTCGGGTGGAGAGCTCTCAAGAATTCTTTTATCTGTTAGACAAATTCTTTCTTCAAATGACACTATTTCGGTCTTTTTGTTTGATGAAATTGATACTGGAATTGGAGGGGAAACCGCAATTAGTATTGGCAAATCTCTTCAATCTGTTTCTGAATACTCTCAAGTTTTAGCAATTACTCATCTTCCTCAAATTGCTTCTTTTGCTACTCAATTAATCAACGTATCTAAGAGTACCAAGGTTATCGACGATCAACCTCGTACCATTTCTATCATCGACCAAATTATTGGTGAAAAGAAGTCTGAAATAGTTAAAGCAATGAATCCGATTCACTAAATACTGGCTTAAAACTTATATTTCCATTTTCGATGGAGATATAAGTTTTTGAGTGTTGCGCGTATCCGTTATTTACATATTCAAATCCATTAGCAGATACATAGTAATCTTTGACGTGGCTGTGGCCACAAACGATAGCCTGGACTGGATGTTTTTTAAAAAAGACTTCTGCCGACAGCCTGAAATTATCACGTACGAGAGTGAGATCCGACTCTGCAGAGTAACGTTTATTATTTCGCCTTCTCGATTTTTCTGCCGAATATTCTCCAATACTTTTGATCAAAAAATGTGGCATGAGATTATTGGCATAATATCTTAACGCAAAGCTCGTCACGGTAGCCTTGTAAATTTTATAAGTAGGGTTATTGAGTTCAATGTCATCACCATGACAAAAATATATCTTCTTATTGGCATCAGAAAATTCAAATGAAGGTGCCATGGCAAAGAGAGCAGGGTCGAGGTCTTTATGGATTTGGAAAAATTTTGTGTAAAGATTTCGAATATGGAAGTCATGGTTGCCTTCAACATAATAAATTTTTTTGCCTTTTAAAAATAGATTTCGAATTTCTGAAAAATAATTTTGGAAACGGGCAAAATATTGTGAATGGGGGCCAATCATTAAGTCAAAAATATCTCCCAATAGAAATATCACATCGCTTGATTGTACATCAGGATTTCGAAGAAACGCCAAAAGCAAAACTTCTGCTTGGTCACCGGAACTTTTAACATGAATATCTGAGATGGCTGAAAACTTCATGATTCATTATCATTCAGTCGCTCCAATCTGTAAAATGTACTAATTGGCTTTTTTCTGAACTAGCTGCAGTAGCATTTCATGCGTAAGAAATTCAGCTAAAAAGGCCTTGTCATCTTTGCTAATTTCAGTAAAGCGAAACGCCAACTTGAATCCACCATATGGGAGATTTTCGAATTTAAAGCGATCGATAGAGAATGAATTTACACACTCTGCTTTGACTTTTATTTTACGGAGTCCAATATCTAAAACAAAAACGGTAAAGATTTTACCCTTTGTAATGATAACCTTATCGGACTTAGGCAAAATAACCGCAATCCCGCCTAGACTAAAATCATAAATAGATTTTTTGATCATCATTTTGTTATGTTCAAAGCTTACATAACACGCTTTTAATGGTTGAATTCTTTCGTGCTTTCTTCTCTCATAAAAAGAGTAGTCTTCTGGAGGATATAACTTAACTTTTTTATCCTCCGTCACTGATTTGAGTTCTGACGAAAATGAAACTGACAGTTCTGGTACATAAATATTTAAAATACGGTTTCCTGAAATAACCCTGGCTAATTTAGCTTCTTGATCCATGCATAATTCAAGTACAATTTCATTATAATCTTTGCGGTAAGCTTTGATTTTCAGTTCACATTTTTCCACAACTCCACCGATCGACTGCCAAGCAAAGAAAGACATGTTCTCTTGAACCGCTTCTACAATCATTCTATCAAAACTTTTATTTCTTTTTTGCTCTTTCATTTTCTCTTATCCATCTCCCCTTAAACCACCCTACTTCAAAAAAGTAGAGTGGTGGGTATTTAAAACAGAAGTTAACTAATTATCACGAGATTAATCTAAGTGCAGAGTTAGGAATCTGGTTGGCCTGCGCTAAGGTTGAAACCGCTGCGTTCTTTACTACGCTGTTTGAAGCAAGTGCTGCTGAAGCTTCTGCAACATCCACATCCTGAATAACTGATCGTGCACTATCTTGGTTGATTGTCTGTGTTTCAAGGTTCTTCACAGTTGATCCAAGTCTTGATTGGATTGATCCCAAGTTTGCTCTTTGTCCTGATACTTTTGTTATGGCAGAGTCCACAGTAGAAATCGCACTTAAAGCATCATCCTTATTTCCGATACTAGTTCCGTTGATTCCGATCGAAGAAGAAGAGGAATCTGTTTCACTCGATTCGAAAGTAATTTTGTTCTGCTCTCCGGCGAAGGCCCCAACTTGGAAGTCCATTGATCCTTTGCCTTTACCATTTAATAACTGAGATCCGTTAAAAGTTGTAGAGTCAGAAATACGATCAACTTCTTTTGTTAATTGTTGATATTCTTTATCTAAAAATCCTCTCTCTGATTCACCCACAGTGTCTGATGCTGCTTGAACTGTTAATTCTCTCAAGCGCACTAGGATGTTTGAAGTTTCATTCAATCCACCTTCTGCCGTTTGAACAAGCGAGATACCGTCGTTTGCGTTTCGTGTGGCCTGTCTTAGACCTTTTGTTTGTGCTTCTAAGTTCGTAGCGATGGCCAAGCCGGCCGCATCGTCTGAAGCTTTTGTGATTCGTTTACCTGAAGATAGTTTTTCCAACTGAGCGTTCCCAGCGTTTGAAACTTCTTTCAAGTTTTTCTGTACTGATTGTGAAGCGATGTTTGTTGCAATTCTTAAACCCATTAGTAACTCCTGTTTTTTAGAGAGTCCCCACTCTCTTGTTATTG
>JAQTTZ010000085.1 GCA_028710485.1 Bacteriovorax sp.
ATTGGTTTTGTGGGTTCAACTAAAATTGCCAAAGCTGTTTACGACCGCGGAACAAATCTTGGCAAAAGAGTGCTCGCTTTAGGTGGAGCAAAAAATCATGTCATACTTCTTCCTGATGCCAATCCTGAAATGGCAGGAATAGGAATCAGTGATTCATTTACTGGATGTGCAGGACAGCGCTGTATGGCTGCTTCGGTCTTACTGGTTGTAGGGGAACCTAAAGATACAGAAAAACATATTGAAAAAATTATTACACGCGCCAGCGCGCTTCGTCTTGGAACTGATATGGGCGCAATCATCACTAAAGCTCAGGTAGAATTTCTACGTGTTGCCATTACTAAAGCTGAGGCTGCTGGAGCGAAGGTTCTTCTCGACGGAAGAAAGGCATTGCCACCATCTGGAATGGAAGAAGGCAATTGGATTGGACCAACGATTCTCGATAATGTTCAGCCAGGAAGTGAAGCTGCTGCCGTCGAACTCTTTGGACCAATTATCAGCATCATTCGCTGTAAAGATATTAGTGAAGCAATGAAAATTGAAAATAGCGTCGTTTATGGAAATGCTTGTTCAGTATTTACTTCCAATGGAGCACTTGCTGAAAAAGTTATTAAAATGGCAAGCACTGGAATGGTTGGAGTAAACGTTGGAGTTCCTGTTCCTCGCGAACCATTTTCATTCGGAGGAGTTAACGCTTCTAAATTTGGCCATGGTGATATTACTGGTCAGCATTCCTTGGATTTTTGGTCGAATATCAAAAAAGTAACAGTTAAATGGGAAAAGCAAAATGACAACAATTGGATGTCGTGAGCTCACTCAAAAAAATTTAACAAAAGAAATAAAGAGGAATATATGACGGAATTTAAAAGATCAGCGCATGTTGTTTTAACATCGCATTCTGAACAAGTTTACAAGAACGCATTGCCAGTCCATTGGGGAGCAAAAAATCCCACTGAACGAGGCCCAGTAATTGCATCGTTAACTGATATTAAAGAAAGAAATGCTATTGGAACTCATAGTGGTAGTTATGCTATCTATCGAGCACTTTCAATCGCTCAAGGCTCATATAATATTAATCACAAGCCTGATCTTCATAATACCGAAAGTCCGATTAAGATTGGGCCTCATGCTTCTTGGTTTGATCCAGATAAAATGGTTTCAATTGATCCGTGGGGATTGGACGTACAAATTAATTTTAAAAAACAATATGACGAAGGTTATGATATTCGTCCAACCATCTCAGTCACACAAGCTCATCTTCAACTTCCAGAAATTCACCTTGCAATCGCTGCTGGAAGATTAAAAATTGATGGAAAAATTGTTAAAGAAAATATGGATATCAAAGTTACAAAAGTAGCTCTTGAGCCAGTTTGGCATTTACCGGGAATCGCAAAACGCTTAGGCGTTGATGAAGGTGAGCTTAGAAAAATTCTTTTCCAGGAAACTGGTGGAATGTTTCCAGAGTTAGTCACACGTCCAGATTTAAAAGTTCTACTTCCACCAATTGGCAGTACGACTGTTTATATTTTTGGAAATCCAGATGATCTTTCAAATCCAGATGTGGAACTTACATGTCGCGTACATGACGAATGTAATGGTTCAGATGTTTTTTGTTCTGACATCTGTACTTGTCGTCCTTATTTAATTTATGGAATAGAAGATGCCGCCCGCACAGCTCAAAGAGGTGGTGTGGGAATCATTGCTTATTATCGAAAAGAAGGACGTGCTCTTGGTGAAGTTACTAAATTCTTAGTTTACAACGCTCGTAAAAGACAAGAAGGCGGAGACTCTGCCGCAACTTATTTTCGTCGTACAGAATGCGTAGCCGGAGTAGAAGATGCTCGCTTTCAGGAATTGATGCCAGATATTCTTCAGTTTTTTGGAATCAAAAAAATTCACAATCTTCATTCCATGAGTAATATGAAATACGATGCGATCATAAAAAGTGGAATTGAAGTAGTGAATAGAATTTCTATTCCTGCTGAATTAATTCCGGAAGATGCTCAAGTTGAAATCGAAGCTAAAAAAGCCGCAGGTTATTTTACGGCAGGCGAGATTAAATCGGGAGATGCCCTTCAAAAAGTTAAAGGGAGACCTATAGATGAGTAAGTTGAGTAAATCGAATAGTTATACCGAAAAAGATCTGGATTTTTTATTATCTCCAGCAGCGATTAGACAAAGTGCAGAAGCTATTTTTGATTTAACAAAAAACGGCAAAACTCACTTTACTTATCACCCCGAAAAATTCGAGGGCGTTGTCGACTACGTCATTGAAGTGATCAAAGAAAATTATCCAACCTTGGATATTCCTTTCCACTCTCGTTGGGGCCATTTCCGTGCAGCAGGTATCGATAGAGTAACAGACGTTTTAGATCCTAAGATCAAAAATCTTGATCTTAGGGAACAAGCGAGAATAAAACTCGATTTAGTCATTACTTCAGTCTTATTGGATGCTGGTGCAGGGGCTGAGTGGAAATACTTAGAAAAATCAAGCGGTAAAACAATTACTCGCTCTGAAGGGTTGGGAGTTGCAAGCTTTTATCTTTTTATGGATGGAAGTTTGTCAGATAGCGGTGAGCTAAAAGCAACGGCAAAAGGTTTACAAAACTTATCGAAAGAAAAATTGTGCGAAGCCTTTCAAGTAAGTCCATTGAATCCTCTTGTTGGTGTAGATGGAAGATTGGCCCTCTTGAAAAACTTAGGGCAAACGATAGAAGCCAAACAAGATATTTTTCCTGGCGGGCGTCCCGGAAATATCGTTGATTATTTAAATGCTCGTTACGGTAAGTCGTTTACAGGAGCTCAACTCCTTCGCGCTGTACTTGATGGTCTAGGAGAAATCTGGCCAGGAAGAATAAAAATCGCAGGAGTTAATCTCGGTGATATTTGGGCCTACGAAAAGGTTCCAGGAGCCCTCGCTGCTTTTCATAAACTTTCACAGTGGATGACCTACTCTTTATGTGAACCGTTGCAAGAGGCAGGGTTTGTGGTCACTGACGTTGAAAAGCTAACGGGCTTAGCTGAATACAGAAACGGTGGATTATTGCTTGATAGAGAGCTTATTACACTCACAGATAAAAAATTAGCGGAAGAAACTCATCGCCCAGATTCAGAACTTATCATTGAGTGGCGAGGATTAACCATCGCTCTACTTGATCGCATCGGAGGCGCCGTTCAAAAAAAATTACACAAATCTCCTTCTGAGTTTCCATTGGCAAAAGTTTTGGAAGGTGGAACATGGTGGGCCGGAAGAAAAGCTGCAAAAGCTCTTCGCGTTGATAGTTCTCCTCCTCTTAAGATTGAGAGTGATGGAACAGTATTTTAATTAGAAATTAGGAAATATTTATGAAAAAAGTAACAGTGATTGACCATCCTTTAATGAAACACAAACTAGGTTATCTTCGCGATAAAACCACCAACTCATATGAGTTCAGAGAAATTGTAAAAGAAATTTCTAAAATACTTGCCTATGAAGCAATGAAAGGATGGAGCCAATTAGAAACGGTCTCTATTGAAACGCCTATTGCCAAAACTAAAACTGAACGAATTATTAATCCACCGGTAGTCGTTTCAATTATGCGAGCTGGAAATGGAATGTTAGATGCAGTTCTTTCGATGATTCCTATTTCAAGTGCCGGCTATATTGGAATTTACCGCGATAAATTTATTCACAACACAGTTGAATATTATTTTAAAATGCCAGAAAATATTAAAGGAAAAGATATTCTTTTATGTGATCCTTTAATTGCAACAGCAGATACGATGCTGGCGGCGCTTGATCGCTTGAAACAATATGAAGTTGGAAAAATAAAAGTGCTAAGCATTTTAGCCAGCAAGTACGGACTTGAAAAAGTTCATCATTTTCATCCGGATGTTGAAATTTATACTGTTAATATTGAACAAGAGATAAATGACGTTGGTTACCTAGTCCCAGGATTAGGAGATGCAGGCGATCGTTTATATCAAACGAAGTAATTATGGCAAAACCTTATATTATTGGTGTCGCTGGTGGAAGTGGATCTGGTAAAACTTATTTTGCGAGAGAGCTTCAAAGAATATTGGGCGATAATAATTGCACTATTCTTTATCAAGATAATTATTACATTGATCAATCGATTCAATTTGATGGAGACGGAGGATCGGTTAATTTTGATCACCCGAGCAGTTTAGATTTTGATTTATTAGCACTTGGACTTTCAGAATTAAAGTCAGGAAGAAGAATCGAAGTTCCGCTTTATGAATTTGCAACTCATAAACGTCTGGAAAAAACGATCGCTTGCGAACCTAAAAAAATTATCTTAGTAGACGGAATACTTATTTTGGATTCAAGTGTGGTTCGGGCCCAGTTAGATGAGGCCATATTCTTTGATACCCCTGAAGAATTAAGATATCAGCGCAGACTTGACCGCGACGTGCATGAGAGAGGAAGAACTCAAGAAGGGGTTAAGAAACAATTCGATCTCCAGGTGCGACCGATGCACGATCAATTCGTTCAACCTTCTAGAAATCACGCTCAAACAGTTGTGCGGGATCTAGGTGAGTACAGCGAAACTTTAAACTTTTTTGTTAAACGTTTAAACGAACGAAATTACGGAGCGACTTTTTAAGAAGAAGTAACAATGCCTACTAAGAAGAAGTAACAATGCCTACTAAGAAGAAGTAACAATGCCTACGAAGCGATAACCACTTCCCCAGATTGTCTTTAGGAATTTAGGATTTTTAGCGTCGTCTTTTAGCTTATGGCGAAGACGACTGACTAATACATCAATAGTGCGATCAACACTGTCCCATTCAATGCCTCTGATTTTATCAACGACCTGTTCACGAGAAAGCGTGATTCCAGGGTTGTTCATGAAGAAGCATAAAATTTCAAATTCCATAGTTGTAAGATCAAGTTGAATATCAGCGAGGAGTGCAATTGCTTTGTGAATATCAATCGATAGTTCATGGGACTTTAGAGTTTTTGCAACAACGACAGTGAGTGGGTAGCCTTCAGATCTTCTAAGTACTGATTGAATTCTTGCAACTAACTCTCTTGGTTCAATAGGCTTAGGCATATAATCATCTGCACCAAGGTCTAGGCCAACAACTTTGTCGCTAAGGTCTCCGCGAGCGGAAAGAATAATAATGGGAGTCTGACTATTTTGACGAATGACCTTGCAAACTTCGAAGCCATTCTTGTTAGGTAACATAATATCCAAGACAACTAAATGCGGTTCATGCATTTTAAGCAATTCAATTCCAAGAGTTGGATGATTGGCAGTAATGACTTCAAAATCAAATTTTGTTAAAAAATCCGATAGAAGTTTATTTAACTCCTCGTCGTCATCTATAATAAGAATTTTTTTTCTCATAGTTAATTATCTCTTTTATTAAACTGCCTCAATATATTAAGTTTAACAAGGGAATGTCATATAGATAAAAATTATGAATGTTTTTTAGAATTTTCTGCAAGATTTAATATAGTGTAAGAAAATTGAAACCAATTATGCTATTGTTCGGCCATGAGTAACTTCCTTGTCATTTTTACCTGTATGCTTGCTGGAATTCTCTGCAAACACTTGCGGAATTTTCCTGCCAATAGCGCTCAAACCCTCAATTCATTTATCATTTATCTCTCGCTTCCGGCCTTAGTCCTCTCGCAAATGCCGCAAGTTTTGAAAACACTGGATTTGCATGGGCTGTGGTGGCTGCCGATTTCAATGGCCTGGATAGCTTTTTTAATTTCGTATTTATTTTTCTTATTTGTCGGAAAGAAATTAAAATGGAGTCGCGCTAAAATCGGTGCATTGATTCTTACTGCTGGTTTAGGGAATACTTCATTTGTTGGATTCCCAATTCTTGAAGCACTGATTGGTCCTCATGCTATTCCAATTGGAGTTTTAGTCGATCAACCGGGAAGTTTTTTAGTTCTTTCCACCATAGGGATCGTTGTAGCTTCATTTTTTTCTGGTGCACAAATCAATCCTCGAGTTATAGTCAAAAGAGTTTTTCTTTTTCCACCTTTTATCGCTTTGATTATTGCAGTTATTTGGGCATCTACCGGCTTAATGGGAATTGAAATATTAACACCTGCTCTTTCCAAGATTGCCTCAACGCTTGTGCCTCTCGCTTTATTTACAGTCGGCTTTCAATTGCGATTTGATTTGAAAATTTTAAAGAAGCGCTGGATAGCACTGAGTATGGGATTATGTTTTAAACTCATATTGACACCTGCCTTTTTTGCATTCTTTTACTTAAAATTATTAGGCGGCAATGATCTCGCAACACATGTGACCGTTATTGAATCGGCCATGGCCTCGATGATCACATCAGCAGTAGTGGCAACAGAGTTCAATTTAGATACTGAAATGGCAAACTTGATGGTGGGAATAGGTATTCCTCTTTCACTCATCACTGTCCCTCTCTGGAATTATTTTCTTTTTTCTCGATAATTTCATTTAGTTTTGCTGCAGCGTTTCGATGCAGCACCTATTGCTAAAGATCACTAACACCATCAAAGTTAAAACAATTAATTTAAATTTTTTGGATGGGTTCAATGTTTTTAAAAAACAAGGTTGAAAGAAGACAGCTTTGGATACTATGCTTGGCTTCAGCTTTATTGGGAGTCATGGCGACTTTTGTTGCGCAAATATTGCTTGGAGGAATATCTTTTTTTTCCAATTTATTTTATCTTCATAAGTTTTCGGTCGAAGAATTTCACTTCACTAATATAACACTTACCCCGTGGTCTATCGCCATACCGGTGGTCGGTGGAATTTTGGTTGGTTTGATCGCTCGTTTTGGAAGTGCCGGAATAAGAGGGCACGGAATTCCTGAGGCGATGGAAAAAGTTCTTTACGGAGATAGTCGCATTCCAAGACGAATTACCTTTTTAAAACCTTTTGCATCAGCGTTGGCGATTGGAACGGGTGGACCCTTCGGAGCGGAAGGGCCGATCATCGCTACGGGGGCATCACTTGGATCCTGGTTAGGGCGTCTAAAAATATTTTCAAGAGCTTCATCTAAAGATAGAAAAATTCTTTTAGCAGCAGGAGCTGCGGCCGGAATGACGGCGATCTTTGGAACTCCATTATCTGCAGTATTCATCAGCATTGAATTACTTTTATTTGAATTCAGTGCTTCGACTTTTGTCCCGGTAGTTGTCGCGGTTGGAATTGCTTATAGTATCAGATTGGCTGCAGGATTTACTCATCCTGTTTTCATGATGGACTTCATGCCAGCAGAATTTGGTTATAATATGTTCTATTATTTTTTTATAGGAGCACTGACTGGTGGAGTGTCATGCTTTGTTTCAAAGCTTGTTTTTTGGGTTGAAGACCAATTTGAAAAATTACCGATTCACTGGATGTATTGGCCAGCTCTTGGTGGAATTGTTGTCGGAGTGGTGGGCCTTATTGAACCTAGAAGTTTAGGAGTTGGTTACGATAATATTACGACCGCTCTTCACGCAAAGTTATTAATAAGCTCTGCTCTCGCTATCTTTTTTTGGAAATTAGTTTCATGGGCTGTGGCACTTGGCAGTGGAACTTCAGGAGGAACGCTGGCCCCACTTTTAACTTTTGGAAGTTCACTGGGATTAGCTTTAGGTATTATCGGGCAAGACCTTTTTCCCGAATTGGGAATTCGCCTAGAAGTGTGTGCCCTGGTTGGAATGTCGGCGATGTTTGCAGGAGCAACAAGAGCTATTTTAACGTCAACTGTTTTTGCCCTTGAATCCACCGGAGTAGGATTTGGAATTGCCCCACTTTTATTGGGCAATAGTGCAGCTTATTTAATTTCATTAATTTTCATGAAAGAGACCATCATGACTGAAAAATTGGCGAGAAAAGGAAAGCATGTTCCCTCTGAATATTTTCATGTGAAAAATGAATCTTTATTAAAAGAATAAATTATTTTATTAGTTTATAGATGACTAAAAAATGAAATCCAGCCCCAGTAATCACCAATAAATGAAAAATTTCGTGATACCCGAAAATTTTAGGGTTGGGGTTTGGCCTTCTCAAGGCATAGATAATGGCCCCGATGATATAAACGACTCCACCTTCCACGATCAACCACACATCGTCAATTGTTAGTGCAGCCTTTAATTCAGGAAGAAAGGGAACAATCAAACAACCAACCGTTACATACAAAATTGATGAAACCCATTTGGGAGCTGTTACCCAAAAAAGAGATTGAATAATTCCAAACAGAGCAGCACCCCAAATAAGTTGAAGCAATTTCACTCCAGCAATTGGGGAGAGTGCCAGCAGACAAATGGGGGTGGCCGTTCCCGCAATCAAAACATAAATGGCAGCATGATCCATTCTCTTCATCCACATACGCTGCTGAGGCCGCCATGTCGGACGGTGATAGAGCGCACTAATTCCAAGGAGGCCAATTAAGCTGAGAGAATAAATGATAGTGGCAAAAACCGTTCTCGATCCATGAGCATTAGATAATAAAATGCTACAAGCACCGAGTGCAAAAAAAAATGCAGCTTGGTGGGAGTGTCCGCGCAGTAAAGGTTTGGTTAATGGCTTTGTGTCGGTTGAAGTTTTCATGAACTAACAATAAGCTTAGCAAAGAGTAATATAAAGTAAAACTATTGTCAGACTTACGCTTTAGTGTTTAGTTGGCCGCAAGCAGCGAGAATATCATCACCTTTAGTCCCGCGAATTAAGGCGGGGAGCTGATAGCTTTCTAAAATTTTTTGAAACTGCTCAACTTGTGCTTGTTCCGGACGTTCATATTCAGAGCTGGGAAAAGGATTAAAAGGAATGAGATTTATAATCGCTTGTTTTCCTTTTAATAAAACTCCCGTGGCATGAGCATCAACTTCAGTATCATTATAGTTCTTAATTAAAAGATATTCGTAAATGATATATTGTTTTCTCTTTAAGGGAATCAGGTCTAAGTATTTTAAAATTTCGGGAAGAGGATAGCGTTGATTGATGGGGATAAGCTTATTTCTTTTTTCTTCAAAAGGTGAATGCAAAGAAAGAGCGATGTTCACTCCTGGCATTTCTTCATTCCATCTTATGAGTCCTGGAAGATAGCCCGCAGTCGAAACCGTAATTTTTTGAACACCGATACTTGTCCCGTGTTGATCGAGAAAAATTTCACTCGCCGTTTTTACAGCATCGAAATTATGGAGAGGTTCACCTTGTCCCATATAAACAATGTTTTTTAATTGCTGGTCATCGGGGCGATGTTTGCGCAGCCATCGATCGGCCATAATAAATTGACCGATAATTTCTTCAGTTTTTAAATGCCTTTTTAATCCTTGAGTTCCCGTGAAACAAAATGAGCATTTCATCGCACATCCCACCTGAGTGGAAAGGCAGATGGTGTATTTATTTTGAAAAGCAATGAGTACTGTTTCAACACGTTGACCATCTTCCATTTGCATTAAGAATTTTACGGTTTGATCACTCGATTGGTGAACATCGACAATTTCTGGCATAGAAAAGGATAAATGGTTGCGGATAAAAGTTTGAGTGGCGAGGGCGAGATTATGGGTGCAAGGTTCGATTTGCTTTTGTTTGTAGTGCCAGTTATAGAGGAGAGTTGCTCCTGAAGAAGAGAGATCATTTTCAATCAGAAGATTGGTGAATGATTCAAAGTTATATTGGTAGAAGGAATTTTTCATTTTGTTAATTCGTAGCAGAAGATATCATTCGATACTTGAGGCATCAAGTTAAAAATGATAGGAACTTACAATCAAATCTTTTCAATATCTAATGAAACCGAAGACATTGCCATCTTAATTTTATTTCTTTTCCTCAGCTCGAATCATCGAAAATGCTTCGTTAACTGTTGTCATGAATTGTGCGGGAAAGATGATTGTAGAATTTTTTTCTACACTTATTTCAGCCATAGTTTGAAGAGTTCTAAGTTGAAGTGCGACAGGGTGTTGTGAAATGATATCTGCGGCTTCACCAAGTTTGACCGCCGCTTCGAATTCTCCTTGAGCTGCGACGATTTTAGCTCGGCGTTCACGTTCTGCTTCCGCCTCTTTTGCCATTGCCCGTTGCATATTTTCTGGAAGAGTTATGTCTTTTATTTCTACCGCTGATACTTCCACTCCCCATGGTTCGGTATGTGCATCGATCACCGTTTTTATTTGTTGGTTAATTTCCACGGTTTGAGAAAGAAGCTGATCAAGCTGAAACTGTCCAACAACATTACGTACGGTGGTTTGGCTTATTTGGTTTACAGCATCGTAGACTTGCTCGATTGCGATTACAGACTTTTTTGGATCAACTACATGATAGTAAGCAACAGCAGCAATATCTATTGAAACGTTATCTTTTGTAATAATTTTTTGAGATGGAATATTCATAGTAATGGTTCGTAAAGTAACTTTTGTCATTTGTTCAAGAACGGGGATAAGGATAATTAGACCAGGCCCACGTACACCAGTACATTTTCCTAACAAAAATATTACTCCACGATCATATTCTTTTACTACGCGAAGTGATGAGCTGATTAAAAAAAATAATATTGCAACAATTATAATAAAGATCATAGATTCCTTGCTAAAGTCACAGATCTATTTTTAAAAATTATTCCGGAGAAATCATTTATTCCGGCTTAGTAATTGTATTATTGTCTAAAACCAAATTACCTTTTAGACTAAAGGCCCTCCCATTGAGTGTTGCCAAGCTCTGCATGGTAAAGATTTTTTGAACAATAACTGTTCCAACTATTTCACTTCTATCAGCGAGTCTTAAACTTCCGTCCACCAGCCAAAAAACATTTTTTGCTCTAGCCCCGCCGCTGAGAATAACTCGAACGTCATTGGCCATATTAAAGTTTGCAGAGACATGAAAAATCCAAACGTCACCAGGGGCCCCTTCAAGAATAAGATCACTATTGATGGTCACCCTAGAATTCCATTTATAAGATCCAGCGGTAAGAGTTTTACCACCTAGAAATCCATTAAATTTTCCAATTTTGTCTGAATCAGCTTTTCTATTTTCTATTTCTTTTGCTGCCGCTTCTAGATCGGTATGGGCATCCTCTAGTAATAAATGTGAGTCGGGATTTGTATCATCGGCTGCATAGATATCAGAACTTCCTCCAACTACTTCGGAGGGAAGTAAGTTGATTTGGGATCTAATTCCCGGTTCTAAACCAATTTTTCCATTAATTGTTGAATTTGGAATTGATGATATTGAGCTGCTTGCAAAAATGACAAAATTTTCTGCCTGGCCTAACTTGATGGGGGCATTCTGAGTCGTAGTGATAGCGCTCGTTTTCTGCATTTTAGTTAGGGTAGATGAATTTTTGCCACAACTAGAGAGAATCAATACAAAGCAAATCAAAAAAGAAAGTGATAATTTAATTTTTTTCACAACAAAGTCTCCTGCATTTTTAATAAACTTTAACTCTATTAAAGTTGCCCGATAGTCTTAGATAAATAATAAAATAAAAAATATTAATTATTTATCTGATTCATTCAAAATAATTATAAGTCACTCAAATATTGATCTTGTTTTCTCATCTATTGTTGTCATGAAATACATAATGTTTTTTCTGTGACTTTGATTTATTAAATTGATTCTTTTTACTTACCAAATATTAAAATTCTGACTATCATTAATCTATGAGAAATATTAACTTACTACTTTGCTTCTTCATGCTCTCTATCACTCTACTAAGTTGCTCAAGAAAAGTGGAGAAACCTAAACTTACTATCAGCGAGTACAGCACACAGGCCATTACTTCTAAAGGTGTTGTCGAAAAAATTCTCAATGAGCCTGATTATAAAAAAATGCATGAGATTGCACTGGCCGTTGAGAGCTCCAGAGCGATCAACTGTATTTCGGTTGGGAACGAGTGCAATGTTTTAGACGAAATCCTCAACAAGATCGTCAAATCCACAAATGATGGACTTCCTAATGAAGCGGACAATGTCGTCATTTATAAACTAGTTAAGCACCTCAATGAAGAGGTGAGCGTTGGGCATGAGAAACTAGCGGCGCAGTGGGAGGAATACATCAATGCTCAGGCTGCGGAAGCAAATTCTAAATAATGTTTAAAGAATTTTTTAAAGAAACTGCCAAACTTTAGACCGTCTAGCCTATAAAAATTACATTCCCCGCCGGGATCTATTGAAAATAATCCTCAATATGGCATATCGACTCAATCATTTTCAAAACAATTGGAGTCGACATGTCTTTCAAGCACAAAAATGTTCTAGCTGTATGTACATTGGCAACTTTGGCAACAATTAGCTTTTCAGCAGCAGCGGCAGATTCAAGAGATTCGGTTTGTAGCAATCCATTACAAAGAATCTGTAACGATACCTTGGCCCAACGTAAAGAGCGCGATGTTTATGTTTCCAAGCTAAAAAATGAAATAGCTCAGGAAGCCGGCATAAATGCTGCTCCTCGAATTGATCAAATGAGAAAAAAAATTCGACCTTATCGTTTTATTAAGCGCTTTCTAGAAACAACAAAAATTAGAAACCAAGAAATCATGAGTTCGGCAAAAAAAAGAATTAGTGGATTTGAAGAAGTTGTTACTAATCCGGAAAACGTAAATAAAATTAAAAACTATATGTACCAGGCAATCGATACAAGCACATTTGATTTGACCACTAAAGAGAAATTCAAAAATGTTATTCAGACAATTGTCGTAGGTAACTTTAGTGACTTTCTTGAAAAAAGTGATCTTGAGAATAATGTTCTCGCGCAAATGTTAGGAAATGCCTGTGGATCAGATGGTCTAATTGATAATGCTTTTGCCACGACTCTAAAAGGTGAGCGCTACGTTCTTATTTGTCCAGGTTTCTTGATTACTCTCAATCAAGCAGCTAGTGCAAGTGACCGCTTCAATAGTATCTTGCAAGCGATCTCTCATGAAATGGGTCATCATATCGACAACAGCAAGGTGGGCAATGAACTTTACGCTCCATACCTGAGCTGTTTAGCAAAAAATTATTCAGATCGTTTTACTAAAACAAAAGAGGATGAAAAGTTTTGTAAGGCTAACGCGAAAGATCCAGTGAAGTGTAATGTGCAAGTTGCTCTTAGCCACGCAGGAGAATTGATTGCGGATCAATGGGGGATAAGAACCACTGTTGTTCACGTAAGTTCAGAAGCTCTTTCTTCTGCAGACACCGATCAAATGTTAACTGATAGCTGGGCCAAACTTTGTGGAACGGGAGATGAAGGGATTCACCCAACTGGGGATTTCCGAATCGGTTCATTGATGAGAAAAAACCCAGGTATAAGCGGATACCTTTCTTGCCTAAGTACTGAAACCGATGCGAAACCTGCTTGTACATTTGCAGGCGAGAGTGCAATGTAATTTTTTGTTAAAAAATATTTTTGGATAAAAAAAGCCCAGCTGAAAAGCTGGGGTTTTTATGAGTACCATTCATAGAATTTAGTTAACGGTTACCCAGATATTGCGCAAACCATTTTTTCTGACAAGTTGATTAAATATTTGTCCATTGTCAGGATGCACGCGGATGCAGCCGTGGCTGGCCACTTGACCGAGTTTACCCCAGTTACCTCTAGTCGTACCATGGATGGCATATCCACCACGTACAAAGACGGCGTAGGGCATGTTTCCGAGCCCATTGTAATCACCATCAGGATATTTAGTAGAAGTGTATCGGTCATAGATTGGTCCATTTGGATGCTGATCCATGTCTGGAGTTGTGTAGCCCGCACGTCCGGTTGAAGTTTTCCAAGTGTAGGTCAAGGCACCATCTACATATAAATAAAGTCTTTGTGCACTCTTATCAACGTCTGCCCAAATCTTGCATGCGTTCCGGTAGCAAGTAGGGAAAAGGGCCTCAAGTGGATCTAGCATATCCAGATAAGCGGATTTACCGGTGGTCGCCTCGTAATCCTCATTCATTTCTTTCAAGGTTTTTTCTATGTCTGGTGATCTAGGATCCAATTCATCATAAAAATTACCTTTTTTTGCAGCATAGGCATTTGTGTTCATTAATGTAAGAACAAGTAATATAATCAGTGCTTTCATTTTCTAATCTCCTGTTTTAGGGTTTAGCTTTTCAGCAATAATTATTTTTATCACGTTCAAAAAGTGGTGAGCAAAGAATGATTTAACGAAATTTTTTTTCAAAAGTCAGATACGTTTTTACTATAAGATTATTCAAAAAAGGTGAGGAAGATATCACCAGCAATAAATCATTTCATGCTCTTAACGCTATTCTGATTTTTTGACTGCTTCGTCAATCCTAGCCGCGATTATTTGATTTAAAAGTTTTATGAAATTAAATTCTTAAGCGTCGCTGCCATGACTCCTAAGGTCTGTTGAGTGTAATCTAGGATCTCAGCCACAGATGCCTGAGATGAGGAAAATTTAATTTTTAAAGTATTTTTTGAAATTTCTACTTTTGCTATTCCTTTAATGTTTTTTGGGAAGAAAGAGAAAACATTGTCCTTATGTTCAAACGTCCCATGATCATCATCTTCAAGCTCATACAATGCGTCCTCGAGTGAATCCACATCAAGGGCCCCTTTGATCGGGAAAGTTATAGTGTCAAACCCTTCTGTGAAAATTTCATCAATGGGCATAGGGAAATTAGCCAAAGGCACCCTTAGTTCAAGTTCTCTTCTAATAGTAATTTCAGTGAAATCATCTTCTGATTGCTCGGCACTAATATTATATCTGAAAAACTCAGTGTGGAGGGAACCGCCTTCCGGATCTTTAACTGTATTGCTATTTTTTAGCCGAAGGGTTTTTCTGGCATTATCAAAAAGTTTTTCTATTTCAACTTTTAAATATTCATCTTGGGCCAGTTCAGTCGCGAGCTTAGAGGCGAAGCTGCTATGGTCTTTAGGGATTTTGTGTCTGCTTTTATTAAATCCCTCAAAGTTTTTATAAGGAATATGTTGCTCTCTTGAGAGAACATATTGATTGAATTGAATTTCAACATTTTTATTTTGCTCATCATCGTCACTTTCAAATTTAATCAAAGGAGAAACAGCGGCATCATCAATGACTCCATAAGGACTTTGTCGATCATTGATAAACATTGTCTTGGTAATGTATTGAGGGATTTTAGTAGATAAATATTTATTGAGTGAGATGCTGGTAATGGCGTTATCTCTATCTATAGCACTATCGTCTTTGCCATTCATAGCATTGATTAGGTGCATGGCCCAGATGCCATGTTTTGTTTGAGCTGAAGCAAATGACTTTTCACCAGGATAACAAGAAAGAAAAAAAGAGTGTCCAGGAGACTTTCGTACAAGTTCAGAATATTCTGTTTCTACTAAATTGGACGCAGCAGCCTTCATTTTGTTTTTTGATTTCAATTCTTCAGCTGAAGAATCGATAAAGATAAAACTTTTTTTGCACTCACTCTTTTTCAGGGGGGCCAAGAGGATCTCATTCAAAGATAAAGAAGTTTCTTCAAGGTTGGAATTATCAGTGTCCCAACATGTAATCCTGTTTTGAGAGTTGGTGTTAAAACCATGACCTGCATAATAAAAATAACATTCATCATTTGAAGTAAATCTCTTGAAGATATTTTCGACTTCTTGTTCAATGGAAGCTTTGTGGGCATTTGCGTTGGTTAAGAAAATCATATTATCGTCTTCGATATAGAGTTGCTCACTGAAAGCTTTTTTAATTGAATTGGCATCATTGATTGCAAATTCAATATTGCTCAGTTGTGGTAAAACCGCATCGGAGTATTCTTCAATTGCGATAATTATTCCAAATTTCTTCATTTCTACACCCTAATTATTTTTACTAATGGATTATAGCTTTTTCCATCAATTAATATATAGCTTTTCTGAGGTATTCTCAGGGATTTTTGTTAAATGAAATTTGCTAGACAGCGTAAATATTGTATAGTTTAGCTTAATATTAGAAAATGCAGGTTAGATTAGAAAATGATTCGAAGAAAATTATTTATTTATTGGTTATGTACTTTTTTTGTAGCCGCTTTTGTATTGTCTAATAGCCATTTCAAATCTGAAAGTAATGATTCAAAATATTATACAGACTTGGTTGTTCGTTATCAAAATCAAAGTTGGCAAAATGTCTTATCACCAAAATGGGGAATTAATTTTTGGGGTTTTAATCCTAACACATATATGCGTGATCAGTTACCTGGCCAATTAATTTTAGGTATAGCTGTATCTAAATTAGGGGTACCGGCCGATCAAGCTTTGCATATTTTAGAAATGTTTTTTCAAGTTTTTTCCATTGTTTTATTAGTTCAAATATCGCGGCAATTTATTTCCGATGAGAAAGCATCTGTTTTATTTTATGGGCTTTTGCTCACTCCTTTGGCTTTTTCCTATAATATCAGGGCCAATCATGAGCTAGGTATTATGTTTTTTTGTTTTCTTTCTTTGTATTCGGGGTTGAAGTTATCCTCTTCGCGATACTGGAGCCTGGTATCTGCCATTTCATGCATGATGCTTTTGATGATCAAAGGACCATTTTTTGTTTTTGGTTT
>JAQTTZ010000198.1 GCA_028710485.1 Bacteriovorax sp.
AAAGAGCTTTAAGGTTTATGATTGGAATAATCAGACCGCGCAAGTTGAATACGCCGAGAAGAAAATTTGGTGCCAATGGCATTTTTATTATTTTCTCTGGCAAATTGACGACTTCATGGATGGCCTTGACATTTATGGCCACTTCTATCGTGCCGATATAAAATGCCCCGAAGATTTCATCTTTAGTTTTATTAGAAGATTTATTAGAATTTTTAGAAGCTTTATTATAAAGCGTTTTAGTTTCTTCGTTTTGAGTACTCATTTCATTCCCAATTTAAAAAACGGCCTGAATTATATTGTTTTCTGAAATCTAGAAACCGAAACCTGCCCTGAAGTGCAGTCAATTAACATTTGACGTCCCTCTTCTCCACCAACATCTATTTCACGAAATTTAAAACCATTCAATTCGAGATATTTTTTGGCTGCTGCTAGGTTCTGAAGTCCAATATGATCAACATTTTGTCTGGCCAATTGAGACATCATATTGGCGCCTCCCGCAATAAAGACTTCAATTTCTTTTATATTTTCTGGCCTCACTTTTAACAAAGCAATTAATGAAGGAACGGCTTGACTTACATACTTAGCACCGATTAGAAATGTTGATTCATTCGCTTCTGGCAATAAACAATGAGCAAGACCAAAAAGCCCTTTATTCTTCCATACGAAAGCGATACCAACACACGAGCCTAATATTGTCTTCAGAAGATCACCGTTTTTGCCAACTTTAACCTCTCCAATATTTACATGAATTTCATTTCCACTAACCAAGGCACTCCTCCGCTTTTTCATAAACTAAGGGAAGCTTATATTTAAAGGGAGTGCATAAACTACTTAATGATTCAGATTCACCAATGATTAGAACGCCGTCAGGAACTAAACCTTTACTTATATTTGACAAAACTTTTTCCTGATCTTTTGGTTCAAAATAAATCAGAACATTTCTAAGAAAAATGATGTCATATTTTTTTGGATCGACAGGGATCTGGAAAAGATTGTGAATGCCAAATCTAATTTTTGATCTAATATCGGACCTTACACGAAAAACACCTTCAGTAGATTCCATGTATTTATCAAACAATTGACGATTATTAGCTTTAAAAGCTTCAATTGAACGCCCAGAGTATTCTCCAACTTCAGCGATCGCTAATACTTCTGAGGAAATATCAGTTCCCATTATTTGATAATTAAATCCTGGATTTTTCTGGCGGTATTCTTCACAACAAATTCCTATTGTATAAATCTCTTCACCAGAGGAGGCAGCTCCCGACCAAATCTTCAAAGTCTTATCTGGATTAGTCGCTATCCACAGAGGAAGAAATTCCTTTGTAAAAAAATCCCAAACCCTTTGTGTCCTAAAAAATGAAGTTTCATTAGTTGTTACGAGATTAACAAACTCCTGAACTTCATCTTTATGAGAATTGAGATACTCAATATATTGTCCATAGCTTGATAATCCGAGCTTTCTTATCCTAGGACGGAGACGACCTTGAATTAAAGTTTTTTTACCAATCCCCATCGTAATTCCAGTATACATATGAACCAATTTTAAAACTTTTTGCAAGAGGGGTTGATCTAATTCTTCAAGGTCTATCCAGCTCATAATTACGCCTTAAATTTTGCAACTGTCATTTTTAAATCCTCTGCACCTTGCTGAAGTCCTTTTGTTGCATTGGCAATTGATTCAGAAGCACTCGCTGATTTCTCCGTTTCCTCTGCGACTTGCTGTATGGCCGCACTGATCTCTTTAGCTGCTGTCAATTGCTCTTCAGCTGCACATGAAACTTCCGAAATGGCCTGAGTCGTCTTGTTTACTCCTGTTACAATTTTTTCAAAAGCAACGCCGGCCTGCTTCGAGATCTCACTTCCTTGAGCAACTCTTTTTACAGACTCATTGATAAGTTTGGAAATTTCTTTGGTTGCTTGCGATGATCGTTCGGCAAGTTTTCTCACTTCATCAGCAACTACTGAAAACCCCAGACCGTGCTCTCCTGCTCTCGCTGCTTCAATCGCCGCATTAAAGGCCAGAAGATTTGTTTGTCCGGCAATTTCACTTATCACTTTTACAATTTCACTAATATCTTCAGACGATTTACTAATAAGCTCCATCGCCTCAATCGACTTGCTAATTGCTCTAGCTCCAATCTCAGCTTCTTGGTGAGTGGCCTTGGCGACTACGTCAGTATTTTTTGAATTCTGAGCAATTGCATTAATAGATGCTGTTAATTCTTCAATCGAGGCATTCATTTCTTCTGTTGTGGCACCGAGAGCTTGGGCCCCACGAGCAACACCAATTGATTTTTCAGAAATATCTTTAGAGCTGGCAGAAAAGTCATTGGCCAATTTAGTTACGATTTCTTCCACTTCTACTTGCAAAGAAATTTCGGTAGCAAATTTAACAACTTTATAAGGTTTTCCGTTAATATCAAAAATAGGGTTATAAGAAGCTTGTATCCATACTACTTTTCCACCGCGCCCCATACGCTTATATCTACCGCTATCAAACTCGCCTCTTCCAAGATTATTCCAAAACTCTTTATAGCTAGGACTTGCAACGTAGCTATCATCACAGAACATGCGGTGATGCTTTCCTTTTATTTCATCCTGAGTGTGGCCCAATGTTTTAAGAAAATTGTCATTGGCCGATAGAACTGTTCCATCGAGGTTAAATTCAATGATTGCCATCGCTCTACCAAGAGCTTCAATCTTTCCAGCATTTTCAGCATCGAGCATTTTTTGCTTAGTCACGTCTGTTGTCATTTTAACTATTTTTACAACTCGATTCATCTCATCCATAACAGGAGTACAGACCCCTTGAATCCAGACTTCTTTTCCCTCTTTAGTTATTCTTTTAAAGGTATCGCAGATACTCTTTCCTGAGCTTAGATCAGTCCAACAATGAGAATAGGCCGGAGAATTTGCATAAGATGGCTCGACCAACATCCGATGATGTTTACCTACAAGCTCTTCTTTTTTGTATCCCATCAAATCGAAAAATCTGTTGTTAGCTGTTAATATATTTCCGTTGGGATCAAATTCAATATAAGCAAAAGATGAATCAATCGCACTAATAACACCTTTCATATTCTGGCGTTCAATCTCAGCTTCCGTAATATCATATCGAACACCAAGATATTTTTTGGGTTTGCCATTACTTCCCATAATGGGTGCAATAACTGCATCGACATAATAAGGAGTGCCGTCCTTTTTTTTGTTTTTAACTATTCCACGAAAAATATTTCCTCGGCCAATAGTTGCCCAAAGCTCTTTAAATACTTCCTTTGGCATGTCAGGGTGTCTAGTCGTATTATGGGGCTGACATATAAGTTCTTCGCGACTATATTGAGAAAGCTCACAAAATTTCGGATTAATACTTATAATATTTCCTTTGAGGTCAGATTCTGAAACGATGCTGGTAACATCCATAATTGCCGTGCGCACTTGAAGCTCTGCCATAATGGCCGTCATGTCTGTAGCAAGAGTGAGAACTTTGACAACCTTCCCGTGCTCATCGCAAATCGGATTATAAGAGGCATTAAGCCAAACCTCTCTTCCTCCCAAATTTTTCATTTTATATTCACCAATTTGAGCTTCACCACTAAGAATTTTTTTCCAAAATTCCTGAAAATGGCCATCAGACAAAAACTCATCGGTACAAAGAATACGGTGATGTTTTCCCCTAACTTCATCTAAAGAGTATCCAAATATTTTAAAAAAATTATCATTTACACTTGTGATTAGTCCATCAAGGTTATGCTCAATAATAATTTGAACCGTATTAAGCGCCTGATAAATTGAATTGAGTTCTACTTCATTTGATTGATTTATCACTGCTTTCAAAACTGCTGCTTCTATTTAGAGCCCCCTCCATTCCTTTAAATAATTTT
>JAQTTZ010000011.1:0-50657 GCA_028710485.1 Bacteriovorax sp.
TGTAAAAGACACTACAAACTTTGAGTTCCTAGTCGATATTGGTGGTGGCGTAGGTCACCTCTCAAGAGTTCTCTCTCACTACCATTCAATTCCTTCTATATCGTTGGATCGAGATCCTCTTTTTCAAAAAATTGGGTTTGAACGCCTAAGTAAATATCGAAAAATTGAAGGCAGCCGCGACGTGAGTTTTGTGAATATTACATTCGGCAAAATTGCTGATGAAGAAATTTTAAAAACAATTTTTAGGCCTCAGGCCTTTTCTTTGGGACTTCACACCTGTGGAGCTCTGGCGCTGACCGTTATTCAAAAATCAATTGATTATAAAACCACAGGACTTTTAAGTTTTGGCTGTTGCTATCACCTCCTGAATCCTGAAACTGATTTTCCACTTTCAAATTTTTATAAAAAAAATCAATATTTAAAACTCAATCTATTCGCTCTTACGCTCGCCACTCGCTCTCACGCCGAAATGAGTTTCGAGGATTACCAAACAAAAGAACGCGTAAAATATTATCGCTATGCTCTTCACCTTTTTTTAACTAAGTATTTTAATAATAAATATTTTACTGGTGTGGGCGAGTGCCATACTCGGACCTATTGGGAACCTTTTGCTAATTATATTAAAACCAAGCTTTCGGAACTAAAACTTGAACACTGCTTCACTGACGAAGATTTCAATCTTTTCTACGCCGATCCTAAAATCCAAAAAGAACTAAGGATCATGTGGCTTTGTAATATTATTCGCTGGCAATTAGGCCGAGCAATAGAAGTTTATTTATTACTTGATCGCTTTTTGTATTTAGAAGAACAAGGATTTAAAGTTAAAATCGAGCAGTATTTTAATGAAGCGCTTTCCCCACGAAATATAGGAATACTTGCGCTATTAACTAATGCTGAACAAACGGATGGTTAAAAACGAGTACGCTTCTTATTATTCAAAAATTGTGTCACCTCAATGGCCGCTCGAGAACCTGAGAAGTGTGCACCATGAGTTGAACAGGGCTGAGTGTATGTGCCTACTGCCGTGGCCTCACCCGCCCAGAATAAACCTGGGGTCATAAGCGGGCTTGCGAGTTCATGCCGAGCTTGTGTAACCTTTACCGATTTTTCCATCCCGGCCTTGAGAAATGAATCTGAACCTTTTGAAAAAGGATCATTGCTCCACTGCCAGCGTAAATACACATGCTCGTCTGTTCCAGTAGTTTCGAGTAAATTGTAAGTTGACCCCCCTGCCTCTTGAGCTTCTTTTGGGAACATTTTATCGAAATCGCGGCACAAAGCTTTAATGACTTCGAGATCAGACATCTCTTTTATTTTGTCTGCTTCTGCTCCTGCAAATAAAACCGTTAGCACGTTATTTTTCTTTTCATCACTGGCAAAAGGGATGAAATAAGTTCTCGCCATTTCACGGTGATTATCAATACGATTAAGAATAACTGCATTATCTGGCCAAAAACGTTTTTTAAATTTTAAGGCCACCTTTGCTTCATCTCCCATCCCCATGCAATGAAGGGCATCCAGCTTAAAACTAGGCAATGGAGGATCAAAAGTAATTTCACCGCTCTTAAGCATTCCGACAGAAGCTGTAAGAATAACGGCACCGGCCTGATAAATTTTACCATCGGCCGTACTCACCTCGACACCGTCCATATTGTATTTGATATATTTTACAAAAGCTCCATATCGAATATCAATTTCACGGCCCTTGTGTTGATTCACACCTTGAACAATTTGATCGAGAAAATTACTGTAACCATTTACATACCCATATTCGTTCCACTCCATTTCTTGCTCAGAAATGCGATCGGAAGAAAATCCTTTCACACTAATTTCATCCAAATGTCCTGGTATGTGGCCGGTAAAATAAAGATCCACCAAATTTCTTCCGAGATTGGTGTAGTTTTGTTGATCGATCCACTCTTTGGCCGAAATATTTGGCCCTGAGTAAGCATCTATCTTTTTAGCAAAAGTGAGGATATCTGAAAGCTTCCACTCTTTGGCAATCATGATATGTCTGCGCAAATTATTTTCCCACCCGTCATAGTACATATAGCCTTTTATCATACGCCGAACTTTTTCCATCTCTGGCCTGTAAAGCTCGATTTCTTTCCAAAGTGCCACACTACCAGGTTTACGATGCAAGTATTCGGCACCCATTTCAATGGGGCCATTTAAGCGGGAATCTTCCATCGTAAGAATGCGCCCACCTATACGGCTTGAGGCCTCAAGTAAAATAGTTTTAAAACCATTTTTCGAGTATTCAGGAAAAGTAAGATCCCGAGCTGCTATCAAACCGGACATGCCAGCACCGATGACAATACAGTCACACTTTTCAATTTTAGGTTTTGGTAAGTCATTATTAGCAAAACTTTTTTTTGCTACCAGACCTGCGGTTCCCAAAAAGGCCTTAACTAAGAATTCTCTTCTGCTATTTCCCATAAAGTTTCCCACCGACCGAAATAAATTAAATTACATTTTTTCTATTCCGTTCTTTATTATCCGAATGGCCTGATTAATGTAACCATATTTTGTGGATCGTGAAATAAAGTAACTATAGTTAATAATGAGATTGGAAAAATTCCGAAAGTCTTTGGTTTTTAATGGATTTTTAAGAGGTTACTTCTGAACGACTTCATCGCATTTAGGACATTCATAAGCGAGAATATCTTATATGGCGCTACAAAAAAAGAAGCGAGAATAAAATTCTCGCTCTAAATTATTTTCATAGGCAAATTTTTCTAAAAGCTTCCTTCCCCCAGGTCCTAAAAACTCTGGGGATTTGTTAAGACTCAAATAAATAACTTATCTCAAAAAGAGCATGTCATAGTATTTAGGAAGACTGTAAAATTGATTCGGGATCAACTCTTCGAGTTCATTGCAAATAGTGGCCATCTGAGTACTTACAACCATCAGCTCAAGTGCAATTTTTTCCGCGTATTTCTGGTGATCAGCATGTGCGCCTGTGATTTCTTTATGCAGATTCTGAGAAAGAGCATAAATTTCATCAATTTTAGTCGAAACTTTTTTATAAGAATCCATTTCAAATTGAGAAGATACTCCGATAGCAGTTTGATTCTTCAAAACTTTTGCCAAGACACTCTTGTATTCAAGTCCTGACGGAATAACAAATTGATGAATCATATCAATCATTGTTTCAAGTTCGATTTCACGAATTTTAATATAACGTTCAAGCAGAATATTATAGCGAGTGTCTATTTCTTCTGATTTAAAAATTCCCAGTTTAACCAAGAAATCATAAGTCCCTTTCTCAGTCATGGTTTTTAGAGCTTCGGGAGTTGTACGAAGGTTTGGCAATCCTCTTTTTAAAGCTTCAGCTACCCATTCTTTTGAATATCCATCACCATTAAATACAGCTTGGAAAGATTGTGATGTTAATTTTTTAGTTAGACTCATTAATGACTGATCAACTGATTGTCCTAGGGCCTGTTCAGTCTCAAGATAAATATTTGCTTCAATCATAACTTCAGTGACGGCAGCATTCAAAATAGTCATTGGAAAACCAATGGCCTGACTTGAACCAACCGCTCTGAACTCAAATTTATTCCCTGTGAAGGCAAATGGAGAAGTTCGATTTCTATCAGTGTTATCTTTTAATAAATGTGCGAGTTGATTTGTCCCTAAGTCCATCACGTTGTTATGTGTTGGTGTAAAAGATTTATCTTCTGCAATCGCATGAAATATTTTATGAAGAGTATCGCCCAAGTAAGCTGAGATAATACTTGGAGGTGCTTCGTTTGCCCCTAAACGGTGATCGTTACCCGCTCCAGAAATGGCCATTCTTAATGGTTTAGCATGGCGATGAAGTGCTTCGACAATAATGGCAACAGTCGCAAGGAAACGTAAATTTTCATGAGGCTCATTACCAGGCTCAAGTAAATTGAATCCAGTGTTATCACTCATTGACCAATTGACGTGTTTTCCGGAACCGTTGATTCCAGCAAATGGTTTTTCATGAAGAAGAACCATCATTTCATGCTTTTCAGCGACTCTTTTCATTGTCGTCATAATCATTTGGTTATTATCAGCAGCAACATTAGCTTCAGAAAAAATGGGAGCTAATTCAAATTGCGAAGGAGCAACTTCATTGTGACGAGTTTTAGAGGGAATGCCTAAACGGTGAAGTTCATAATCAAGTTCTTGCATAAATGCCAAAACGCGATCAGGAATCAATCCAAAATAATGATCTTCCAATTGTTGGTTACGTGTTGAAAGCGCGCCAAAAAGAGTTCTTCCCGTCATGACTAAATCTGGACGAGCAAAATAGAAGGCCTTATCAATTAAAAAATATTCCTGTTCAGCACCACAAGTAACTTGAACATTAGTTGTCTCAAGACGACCTGTTAGTTGAAGAAATTTTGTAGCAACAGTATTAAGTTTAGAGATTGATCTTAACAAAGGCGTTTTAATATCGAGAGCGTCTCCATTATAAGAAACAAAGGCAGTAGGAATACAAAGTGTGCGGCCATTGACTGCTTCAATCAAAAACATTGGGGAAGTTAAATCCCAAGTTGTATATCCACGAGCTTCAAAAGTTGAACGAGATCCACCATTAGGAAATGATGAGGCATCTGGTTCACCCTGCATAAGTTGTCCAGCAGATAAACGCTCGATTGCTTTTCCATGTTTATCAAATTGAAAAAAGGCATCGTGTTTTTCGGCGGTCCCACCAGTTAGTGGTTGGAACCAGTGGCAGAAGTGAGTAGCGCCATTATTCACGGCCCAAGTTGTAACAGCATTAGCAACGGCTTCTGCGTGTTCTTTTTTAATTCCCTTACCTTCTTCTATTGCTTTTACAATGTCTTTTTTTATAACATCTGAAATATCTTCTGATGTTTTAAAATCAAAAGTTAATTCACCGTAATAATCACTCACTCTCTTAGTAGAGCCGCGATTGTCTTTAGGAATTTCAAAATGTCTTGGGGTTCTTGAAGTGGCTTTGCTACGTAAAGTGGAAACGGAATCTCTTAATTCGCTAGTCATTAGGTCCCTCCTCTAATTTATCAATTCTCTCTGGAGGGATTGTATGGCCAATTAAACAAACATTAAAGAGTTTTTAGGCTCAACATTGCGAGAATAGTGAAAAAAAAGATAATAGTTCCTAGCGTCGCTTGCATCTCTTCTGGCATCTTTAGAATCCTGAGTAAAATTGTTTTGAGGAGCCCTTTATGACAAATTTTTTTGAACTCAGCAACATCGTTTTACCAGGATATCAATAATAAAAGAGATTTAATTGGTCTTTGGATTCAGGACTTTTTCAGTCAAGTTCTTATCTACTACGGCAATCCCTTTTAACTTGGCAGGAACAGTTCCGACACTTAAAGAAATATTCTTTAAGACGGATAATCTGCTGACAGTAAAATTATAATTTTCGTTGATTCTTAAAAATTTAGCATGCTCATTAAAGCGATCCTTTAAAACTCTCATACCATTGATTGCTATAATCTCATCTCCTGCATTGAGGCCTGCTTTAAAGGCCGGACCATCAAGTGTCACGGAGCGAACATAAACACTTTCCCCCTTGAAATCAGGCTCGAGACCAAGCCAAGGAACTTCTGTTTTGTCCCAGTCAAAACGAAGCCCAGCTTTAGAGCAAATAGTTTCAAGGTCTATATCTTCAGTAGTTGAAGTCATCAATTCAAATTTATTGCGAACCTCGCTGCCCCCGATCTCTTCAATCATTTTGTAAACTTGATCGGCGGTGACACCTCGCTCAGGATTTTTCTGATAATCCTTCAAAAGAAGATTTAGTAAATCATTGATGCTTTTATTTTTTTCACTTAATAAAATATTCAGTACGAAGAAAACAATTCCACCTTTTAGATAATAGCTAATGCTTGAATTATTTGTATTTTCATCAGGCCGATAAAGCTTAATCCAGGCATTATAAGAAGAGTCATCTAGAGAATGAAATTTCTTTCCAGGAATAGAATAATAACGATTCAAATTTTCTTTTTGCAGGTCCAGATACTCTTCAAGCGTGATAAGCCCCATGCGGTAAATAAATAGCTCATCCATTAAGGAAGTAAGCCCTTCGGCCAGCCATAATAATTTGGTGTGAGCTTCTTTTAAATAATGAAAAGGGCCCAGCTCTGCGGGTCGAATACGTTTCACGTTCCATGCATGAAAATACTCATGAGAAACAAGTGCCAGGTAATTTACATAACCTTTGCGGTTAGTGATTTGCGTTGGACAAAATTGAAGTGCTGTCGAATTAAGATGCTCAAGTCCCCCAAAAAGTCCTGGTGAAAAATGAGTGATAAAAGCGTATCTTTCATAGGGCAATCCCCCCATGAATGTCCCTATATATTCAACAATCTTTTTGGTGTCTGCTTTTATATTTTCTTTATGAGGAAGCTGAAATCCATAAAAGGCCAGGTGATGATCAACGCCAAGAGCTTGAAAACCATCTGTTTCATGACAACCAATTTCAATTGGTGAATCGATCAATTCGTCGTAGTTTGCGGCAGTATAAATAAAGACTTCTCGTTTAACAGAAATATCTTTTAATCCGGTGGCCAAGTGCGACCAGCTCGGAGGAAACACGAGTTCAATGGACGGGTCTTCTATGTAGCGATTCACTATTCCCATTAGCAAAGTGGGCAAATGTAAAAAGGCATGAGAGTCATCAACGTGTGAAGTTCGAACGGTAAGTTCATGGCAATAAACCCAATAAGAAAGAGTGAATGAATCATCTTCCTTTTTCAAATTAGCTTTATTCCAGTCGATTTTAAAAACAGAGGTATCGATTTGTTCAACATCGAGACGTTCACCATTTTTTGTTGAAGCGATAAGCCCAGAGACATGCCGCGAGTATTCACGCATTAAGTATGAGCCTGGACTCCAGCGCGGAAGAAAAAAGTCCAGTGTTTTCTCATGACTTTCTTTTTTTCCTTCGATAATAACGCGAACTTGGTGCGTCGAAGGGGTTTCTATGATGAGTTTATAGCTTAGCTTCATAAAAAAATCCTTTTTTGACTTGTAAAATCTTTTTTGGTTGGATAGTACTCGGGGCTACAATAACACTTTCAGTATCTTTTCGCATGGGAAATTCACATGGGATTTAAACAAAACAAAGTTAATAAGGATCTGGTGCTTACGCCAGTGATTATGTTCACTGACCGAGCACTGTCACAATTAAAACTTATTATCGAAAATGATTTTACGCTCGCTGGTAAATACTTTCGTATCGTCGTTTCTGGTAAAGGCTGTGAAGGCTTTACCTACGCTGCAGGGTTTACCGATTTAAATGATGACGACTTTCAAGTGCGCATCGCAAACTCAGATGAGGAAATTTACGTTTTGGTCGATCCTTTCGCTGCATTCTACTTGCAAGAAGCATCAGTGGATTTTGTCCAAGATTTCGAGCAGGACGCTGAAGGTTTTGTCATCGTGAATCATGCTCAGGGTGAATTTAAAGGTAAATTCTGGAGAGCAGCTCCGGAGAAAACACCTCCAGTGAAAGAGAGAGGACCGAATGCTTGATTTTCGCTACCTCAAAGCGTTCATGCTAACAGCGAAATATTCAAGTTTCTCAAAAGCGGCCGAAGAACTCAATATTGCTCAATCAGCAGTGAGTCGCCAAATAAAACTGTTGGAAGATTCTCTTCAAGAAGAATTGATTATACGTTCGTCTAAAAAAGTTATCCTTTCAGAAAAAGGAAAGGAGCTTTATCAGGCCTCTCTAAGTTTTGAAAAAACGTCCCTTCAGATTTTTGAACGCGAAGATCAATTGCCTCTTTCCATCGGTATTTTGGAGGGCCTTCTTAAAACCTGGTTTACTCCCCTTCTGACTGATTATTTAAAGCAGCAAACACGTGATGTGAGCGTACATGTGGCAGACATCCCGGAACTTAAAAATGGCATTGAAGAAGGACGATACGATGTAATCTTCGGGACCGATAATATTCAATCTGAACTCGTCACATCGTTGAAACTTTTTGAAGAAAAACTAGTGCTCATTGGATTTGGTGAAGTGAATAGAAAAAAACTTCACGAACACCGCTGGGTGGTTTTTTCCAACAATGATCATCTTTTTAAAATTAGCAAAAATAAAAGTGAATCAATCATCATGGTAGATTCTTTTTCTTCAATTATTTCGTTGGTTAAAAATGATGTTGGGATTGCGATTGTTCCAGATCACCTCATTCATAAAGATGACCTGTTAAAAGTTCAAGAAGTCGCGGGTCTTCCCTCTTCCAAAATTTATTTGAGTACGCTCAATTATAAAAAGATGCCGGAGAGAATTAAGGCCTTAGTTGATATTGTTAAGAAAAAATAAATATCCATTTCTATATAGTGCCATTGACACGATCTTGATTATAAAAACCCTCCGTATGAATGCATTGATCACGGGCCCCTAGTTTTTTACAACTGGCCACACAATCCGCTACAAATTCGGGGCTCCCGGCGATATATAAGCTGTAATTAGAAAGATTGGGATAAAGACTTGGCAGAATCATGGGAATTCTTCCAACCAGTAGTCCAGGATTTTGCTCTCGTGTAAGTGTAACTCTAAAACGAAAATTTCTAAATTTACTTTCTAAAAAAGAAAAAATTCCTTTTTCAAATAGATCCTCATTCGTTTTTGCTGAAAATAATATTGTGGCAGGGTTTCTAAATCCACCTCGCAGCAGCGCGGCCATTGCCAAGGAAGTAATCGGAGCTAGGCCCGATCCTTGAGCTAAGCACAGCACAGGTGTTTCGGCCGAAGGATCGCCGATAAAAGTACCGTAAGCCCCGTGAATTTTTATTTTTTCTCCGATATTTAATTCATCATGAATCCACTTGCTAGTTACCCCTTCATTATTCCTACTGATATAAAGAATAATTTCGCCATCTTGGTTTGGAATATTTGCGATTGAATAACTTTTATAAGGAATTTTTTTTTCAACTGAACCTAATTGAATATATTGACCAGGCCAAAAGCGCAGTGGTGTACCAAGAGCTCGCAAACGTATTTTTTGTATTTTTTTAGTAAGAGAAATTTTTTCAGTTAGCATATAGAGTGCATTTTCAACAGGAGGAAAAAGTTTTGGCCTCGCTTCTGCATCGGCCCATTCAATTTCCAGAAGATCACTTTTGACTTTGGCCATGCACATGAGAGCATAACCTTGATCCCTATCACTTTGTGACAAGGCCATATCGAGAATGAATCCTTGATCGATTACCCCTTCTCTAATTTTGATTTTGCATTCTCCACACGCACCGGCCCGGCAATTACTGGGAAGAGCGTAACCATTCTTTTCCAAGCAAGAGAGCACGGACTCACCATCATGATAAGAAACTTCTTTTAGAGAAGGAAATAACCTAATTTTTTTCATTTAAAAAACCGGAATAATATCATCTAAATCAATATCGAGAACTTCTTGACCTGAAATTCCGACTTCGGGAATCGCAGGAAATGGAATATCGTATTTATCCAATACGCCTTTAAGATTTAACATCGCACTCTTCCAATTTTCTTTTTTAGCATCATAAGTTGGAATTCCAAAGCCAGCAGCACGAGAGATTTCCTCTCCCTCTCTTTGATTAGCAATAAAATCTTTGGGAAGATCCCAAAATTCCATAGGTGGCTCAAAAAGAACAGCTGATAAAAATAAATATCCTGCGCGAATTTGTTTAGTGATGATGGCACGATCTTCTAAGCATAGTTTAGGATAATCTCTCTCCATCAAGCTCATACAGATGGCCATGTGACGGCCTTCATCACGTCCTATATTTTTAAAGGCCTCTTGAAAAACAAGTTCAGTTGAATTTTTCGCCATTTGTTGAAAAATAGTTGCGGCCGCAATTTCTCCCATTAAAAATGAGCTAAAAAGAACTGCCAGTGAATATTTAGGAACAGCATTTTTATAACCTGTCCAATAGCGGCTTCCATTATAATAAAGCCATCGAGTATTTTTTTGAAGTCGTAGTCCGATATCAGTTTTTGGAATATAAGTTAATGGATCGCTATGCTCTAAAAGCTTAGTGATGGCCATACCACAAAATTGTTCGTGGTTCTGCTCGTCTCTAGTCACTGAAAAAAAGCAACGACGAACTGGATCTTCTTCGTGAGCTTCATATGTTTTAATGAGGGCCGCTGCAAACACAGGAGGAGCTGAAGCGTCAAAGACTGAAAGAATTGTCCACCAATAAGCAATTGATTCTCGTTCTTCCCAAGAGTAGCGGGAAGGATCAAAAGTTTCCCATGAAAGTTTTTGAGGATCCCAAAACTCACGTTGACTTGCTTGCCAAATCTCTTCCATTTTTAAAGTTTTACTTACCCAGCTCAGTGGATAGATATTAGGCCCCTCTATTTCAGGAGGAAACTCCATCTTGTCAGCTAGTTTTGGACGATCTTTTGATGAACTCATAATAGCTCCTTAAATTTAAGAAATTATTTTGATAATATATTTGATTTGGTGAAAGAGAAATCTCGCATAACAAAGTAATTATCAGCTTTTTTGTTATGGCAGAGTTAATAACAGCTTTTTTTGCCAGAAAGAATTCGTCCATCTTCACATAAATTGAGCTCGTGATGAGTTCCCTTTAATTTAAGTTTATTGAGATTGTATTTTTTTACTATCGGTGTTAGGCGATTAAGCCGATCTGGAACTGCATAACTCCAACGTACCTCCACATATAATGGTGTTTCTTTATCAAAAGCAAAATAAGCTCCTTCTTCGTTTTGGGAAGGTAGTGAACCGCTATTGTATTCGACATTAAAAAAACGAGTTTGCTTGCTTGATGTCAGCCAAACATTCGAAGAAATTCCGTGATAATTACTCTTTTTTGCCTGGAGATGAAATCGAACAGATCCTCGTCCCTTTCGTGCCGTTTGGTTTTCAAAAAGATAAATGCGATTATTTATATCTCCTGCCCGAGTTTTACTTTGCCCAGTGATAAAATCCATCACTCCGTCTTGATTCACATCTATCGTGACCGTGCCGGATGGATTCATCACATTTACCCCAAACTCGCGAGATTTGTCTTCATAGGCGTGATCGGCCGCTTGCTCGAAAAAAACCAAACGTGAGTCTGGAGGAAATCCGGAGTTATCAATCAGGAGATCATTTAGGCCATCGAGATTATAATCAATCCACACACCACGATGATCCCCTTCTGACCACTTCGTTTTCTGAGCAGCGTGAAGAAACTCTGAACGGATAAATTTTGGTGGAAAATTTTTACTGGTTCCTGAAAGTACACTGGATTTATCGCGAGATTCAGGGTCACTATCTCGAGACATATTACCGACAACGATATCCACAATGCCATCGTTATTATAATCACCACATAAACTAAAAAATGAATTGCCGCCACCGTGAGCTTCGGGGCTTCCATCTTCATCTGCAGCGTAGCCTGATTCCAATCCGTAATTTACAAAATTTTGACCATCTAAATTAAGCCATAATTTATTAGAATAACCATTTGAACTGGAAGTTAAAATATCAGGAAAGCCATTTTTATCTATATCGCAAACTGAAGCGCCAAAAGTGGGAGTCGCATTAGAGTAAACTTTATCCGTTTTGTTATAGTCATATTCTCCACGCAAGCTATTGGAGTTATCACTGAAATTAAAACCTTTTCCTTTTAATAATAAATCTGGAATCGGTTTGGGATTTTTATCTTTGTAGGAAAACCAATTTGCTAAAAATAAGTCCAACTCTCCATCCAAATCAAAATCAAGGGCAGCAATACCAGAAGTTGGAAGAAGTCCCGTCGGCAATGGCGATTGCTCCTTATAATGAAGGACCTTATTTTCAATTATTCCCTTAAAAATACGGGCCGGATATTGAGTCATCTCGGTTTTTTGATTAAGAGTTCCAACAATCACATCGTAAATTCCATCGTGATCTAAATCTACAAAATTTAAATAAGACCCTCGCACCAAACTATCAAAAGGACTTGGCCCTAAAATAAATTTATGGGATATTGGACTAAAAAAATAAAATTTTGGAGCAGCATAAAAATCATCGAGGGCGATGAGATCAGTATAACCGTCATGGTCGATATCTACTGCATAAAGATGAACTGCTTGCACGCCCTTTAGCCCATACTCTTCAGTTTTATCGGCAAAAATTTTGGAAGGAACTTCGGGACCCATTAAATGTCTAGGGGCCTCTTCTGTTACAGGTTGAACCGAAGGATTTGCAATGACATTTTTTTCATGAGAACAACTGGCGAGAAAACTCGCCAGTAAAATAGTAGATGTTAATAAAGACTTTTTAAAAATCGATAATATCAAGCCCGTACCCTCCGTACTTCACTACGGATTCAGAAATTTTAATGACAGTCTTGTCACTATTTTTCGACATGCTTTTTAGGTTTCTTGTAAATCTTCTACGTGCGTCTTTGCAAATTTGTTTACTCAAACGTAGAACATAATCTTTTTGGTCTTGAGTTGCCTTTGAGCTGTTTAAAATAGAAGTAGTGCGAGAAATAACTGCACACATAACATAAAGATCTATGGACATATCTGCCAGACGGCCTTGAGGAAGTTCATTGTCTACGATATTTTTACCATATTTAATTAGTGTATCTTCCACCGCGATAGCAAATTTGCCTAAACACGACGAAAACTTATCCGCTTGATCTTTTAATTCCGGATGGGCCTTAGTTAAATGCTTAGATCCCATCATATTAGAAATGCGCTTACGTGCAAATTTAGTGAACACCCCCAACGATTTGATTGGGTCTTGAAGAGCAGAGGATACTTCTGAAATTTTACCTAGCTCTTTTAGGTCCTCTGATGGCCCGCGCACTCCAGAAAGAGCGAGAAGGCAGCGAAGGATTTCGTTTGTTCCTTCAAAAATTAACTGGATTCTTGAGTCTCGCATGATTCGTTCATAAGGATACTCTTTCATATATCCATTACCGGCGGCAATCTGCATTCCCATATCGATGGTTTGCCATAGGCATTCTGATCCAAAAACTTTGCAGACAGCTGTCTCCATATAATAATCGTTCATTCCTTTCGTCATGTTTCCAGTCGATAAATAAACAACACTTTCTACGGCATAGGTCATCTCCGCCATTTTTGCCAATTTTGATTGAACCAACCCAAATTCAGCAATAGGGCGATCAAATTGTTTTCTATTCGCAGCGTGCTCAGTTGAGTGTTTTAAAATTGTCTTCATTCCACCAACACAACCAGCACCAAGAGAGAGGCGTCCTGAATTGAGAACGTTCATGGCAATTTTAAAACCTTTGCCAAGTTCGCCTAAAATATTTTCCTTAGGCACGATGACTTTATCGAAATAAACAGCACGAGTTTCACTTCCGCGAATCCCCATTTTGTTTTCTTTTTCACCAAAAGAAATACCAGAGCGTTCTTTTTCTACGATAAAACAGGAAATTTTTTCCACTGTCTTACCATCGATTTGATGGTCAGTTTTACAATAAACAGAGTAAAAACCAGCGAGACCTCCATTCGTAATCCATAATTTTTGACCAGAGATTGTATATGTCCCATCATTATTATCAATAGCCTTTGTTTTAATTGAATAGGCATCAGAACCTGATCCTGGCTCAGTTAAGCAAAAAGCGGCAATAACTTTTCCCGTCGCTAGTAAAGGAAGCCACTTCTTTTTCTGTTCGTCATTCCCTTCATTTAGAAGTGCACGATAACCAATTGACTGGTGGGCACCAACCATCGTGGCAACCGAAGCATCATGTGCTGCAACCTGAGCGAAAACTCGGCAGTAAAGTGTATAATCAAGTCCAAGGCCACCTAATTCTTCAGGAACGGCCAAGCCAAGAAGGCCCAGTTCCCCTAAGCCTTGAATCACTTCACTTGGAATATGAGATTCATTATCAAATTTTTCGCCATTTATATTATCTTTTGCGAATTGATCAATCGCTGCAGTCATCTCTTTTGCAATTTCAACTTGAGAGTCAGAAAAATGAGGAAATGGAAAAACTAAACTTTCATTTATTTCTCCAAAAAAGAAACCGCCCACTACCGATTGAAAATTGCCGGACTCATTACTTGCCATTTTTTATCACCTTTTATTAAGTCGATTTTAGTCATTAGTGTGAATAACAACAATAGAATACTCAATCTTTCTTAAAAGGAAAAGTAAAAGACATTACCTATCAAAATAACTCAACCATTTAAGCTTAAGTTATTTATCTTGCAATTTTGCTTGCTGTGAATCGTCTAACTTCTTAGAATAGAACAATAAGAATAAAAAAGCTCCACCATGGAAGGTGACTTTGGATTTAAGTATTAGATTCAAAAATAACATGAAGTTAAAAAATGAAAAAGTTTACATTTAATTTTGGCTTTCTTGATCGCTTCAAAAAGTCAAGGCCAGCAGAACCTTCAGACTCTAATGAGGATTTATCATCTCATTCAGAATATGATTCCGATGAAAGTCCCGAAGATTTCGCAGAGAAAACTCTGGGCGGTTTTAATATAAATAAATATCAGAAAGATTTACAAGATGCAGCCAATGTCGAAGAAAATAATAATGAGACCTCAATCAATAGCGAACAATTAGAGGAACAACAGCAGCAGCAAGAAGAGCAATTTAAATTCGAAGAAATGACTTTTCCAAGAGCTCCTGAAGGCCCGAGCAAATTTAAATTTAAATTTCCAAAATTTAACCGCCAAGCGGCCACAAATAAAATAAAAACTTCTTTGACTGGAAAATCTCCCATCAATAGCTTCGAAAAATTTAGTTGGAATGACTTTGTTCTACGTCTCTTTTCTCCTTATACCCGTGTTAAAGTTCACGGTGTTTTTGTTATATTTTTAGTGGTCGTTATTACTTATATGATTGGTAAAAACATTGCTTTGTTTGTTAATAGAGCACCTCCTTTGGTCAAAACGACTCGCCCTACTATTTCTATTCCTTTGGAGAAAGCCGACACGACTCTGCAGGATATTAACAAAATTACTTCTACCAATCTCTTCAATGCAAAAGAAAGTGACAAGTCAATTGATACTTCTTCTAAAAAAGATATCGACAGCATTATTTGTTTGGATGCTTCAACCCCTACTTCTCTCCAAATTAAACTTTTAGATACTATCGTATTACAAGATTCAGTTAAGTCAGTGGCCTCAGTTCAAGTGCGAGGAAGCTCCGAACTGATGAATGTTCGCGAAGGTGAACGTCTTGATGAAATGGCAGAAGTTTCAAAAATTAACCGAATGAAGCTCATTCTCAAAAATCTTCAAACCGGCGATTGTGAATATGCAGCAACTGAGACTGAGCCTGAAGCCGCAATGCCAAATTTAAAAATTGTTTCTGCCAAGTCCTTTAAAAGTACGAATCCCAATATTAAAAATATTGGAAACAGTTTTAAAATCAAAAGAACTTTTCGCGATTCAATGATTACTAATATGAGTGACATTCTCACTCAAGCGAAGGCCATTCAGATTACTAACCCAGATGGTTCTTTAAGTTTCAAAATGACCGAAATTGTCCCTGGAAGTTTATACTCTCAGCTCGATATCCAGGAAAATGACATCATCGATAGTATTAATGGAAAAAAGATTGATAACTTAAATGAATTGATGGGTCTCCTTGGGAGAATAAAAGAAATTGATCAATTCCAAATCGGTTCGAAAAGAAATGGAATGTCTGTAAATAAAGAATTTAATTTTGAATAGTAGATTAGGTAAACACTAGGGACTCTAATGGAAAAAAATAAAATGAGTAAAAATGCATGGCTCACGCCCGTTCTCTCAGCAACCCTTGTCATCACGGCAGGTTTGTCTCCTGATGTTATGGCACAGTTTGATAAGTACAAAAGTAAAACTAGATTTAATAATTCTAAATTGCCAGTCAAACCAGCAGGCGCACCTACTACGCCTCAGGCACAAGAGGATATCAGCATTCCCAATACTGGGAAATCGGCAAAATCCCTGCTTCAAGACACTACGAACTTTGTCCAAGGCGATGAAGAAGGCGGTCCTGATGATACGGCCGATAATAGTGACAGTGGTGGAGACGCAAGCGATTCATCTGGAGAAGGTACTGGTCGCGATACCTTTGGTAGAAAAGGTGATAAAAGTGTTAAGCCAAGTAAAATAGATAAAAAATATGTCAATTTAAATCCTGAAACTGCTTTTGGACCTGAAGTTGTCACCAGTTTTGATTTTCCTAACGTCTCTATTCTCGATCTTACAAAACATATGCAAAAACTTACGGGATTAAATTTAATTCTCGATAAGGATATTAAAGGAAAGATTTCTATTTCCTCTCCCACTCCTATTACCATTGGGGATGCTTGGAAAGCTTATCTTCAGGCCTTAAGTATTAACGGTTATTCATTGGTAAAATCTGGTGCCTATTACACTATCGTTAACAACCGCGATATCCGTTACTCTCCCACTACAATGTACACTGGGACTTATACACCCAATACTGAAAACTATGTAATGCAAATTATTCCTTTGAAGTATGTTAACTCAAGAGAAGTTGCCAACTCATTTCGTCCCTTCATGTCTCGCTATGGACGAATTATTGAAATCAAGCAAACCAATACAGTTATTGTTCAGGAAACTGGAACGCACATCAATCGCTTGATGAAATTGATTAAATTCATCGATATTCCAGGTCACGAAGAATCGTTGCAAATTATTAAAGTAAAAAACTCTTCGGCCCAAGAAATTGCCGGTTTACTAGACAAGATTTTGAAGGGAAATGCCGCTGACAATAAGTTTAAAACTTCAAGCACTACGGGCCAGACATCTCAAGTCAATATTTCGCGCATCATTGCCGAGCCCCGAACTAATTCCATTATCGCAATGGCCAACTCTGACGGTGCTCGCGAACTTCGAGACCTAATTTTAAAACTGGATGTAAAAATTGTGGCAGCTGGTTCAGGCCAGATTCATGTTTATTATTTAAACTATGGCGATTCTGAAGCTCTTGCCAAAACTCTTTCATCTCTTGTCGGAAATGTTCCAAAAGCAGGCGGTCTTGGAGGATTGACAAGATTCTCATCACCAAACAGCAGTACGGCAACGACTGAAACTCTTTTTAATAGCGAAGTAAAAATCACCGCAGATAAAGACAACAACGCTTTAGTTGTTACTGCTTCTCCCACCGACTACGACACAGTAAAAACAGTTATTGCAAAACTCGATATCCCACGCGACCAGGTTTATGTTGAAGGTCTAATGATGGAGACTCAAGTCAGTAAGGTTAATAAATTTGGTGTAACTCTCTTAGGCGCAACCGGCACCGGGCCGTTGCAAAGAGCTGGAACAGGAAACCAAGGCGACTTAACTGCACTTTTAACAAATAATATTACCAGCCTTTCAGGCCTATTTATCGGTGGTGGGATCGGCCATACATACGATGTTCCAGGTCCTGGAGGAACAACTATAAAAGTTAATTCCGTTAATGGTTTAGTCAGCGCAATTGCCAACTTATCCGGGACAAATGTTTTAGCGACTCCACAAATTTTAACTTTGGATAATGTCGAAGGAAATTTTGAAAGTGGGGAAAATGTTCCCACAACTGAAACAACCAATACTCCTACTGGTTCACAAACTTCAAGTAAATTGCAAAAAGTTACCTTGTCTTTAAAAATTACTCCGCAAATTAATAAGGCCACTCGTTTTATTAAATTAAAAATTGACCAAAAAATTGAAGACTTCTCCAATAGACCTTTAGCGGCCAGCGCTGGTGGTGGTGTCGGCACAGTTATCAGATCTCTTGCTACAACTGTTGTCGTTCGTGATAAAGATACGATCGCCATGGGGGGATTAATGAGAGATAAAGAAACTAATACAGTCAACAAGGTTCCACTCTTAGGTGATATTCCCGTACTTGGTTGGTTATTTAAAAATACGGAAAAGAGTGTCGAGAAAGTTAATTTACTTTTCTTTATGACCCCGAAAATTTTAGCGCCATATGAAAAAGGAAATGCTGAAAACGTAAAAGATCTTCTTAATAGAAGACAAGCTCACTTAAAAAACACGGTGGGCGATGACGATGCTTTTGCAACTACGGTAAAAGGATTATACGACAAAGCAAAAAAACAAGGCCAAGGGCCTCTCTACGACATTGCAGAAACTGCAAAATACCAAGAGCGCAATCAGTTGCCTGAAGCGATTGAAAGTGTTGGTGATAAAAATACTGAACAGACCTCTCCTCAGATAGAAGCCCCTGACTATCAGCAGATTATCCAAAAAGCTAATGAGAAGACACCTGAGAGCTCAGTGCAGTAAGTATCGTGCAGTAAAAGCATAGTAGTGATGAAGCGGAGATAATGGTGAAAATAACAGATCATATGCTAGAGAAAGTTGAAGGCCAAAAAGAACGTATCGGTCAGCTCCTTTTAAAGCATACAAGCTTAACTGATGATCAACTCGAAGAAGCGCTAGAGATTCAACAAGAATCGGGCATGCTTTTGGGTGAAATTCTTCTAAAGAAAAATTATATTCATCCACATGATATTATCAAAGTGATTTGTCATCAGGTTGATATCCCCTATATTACTGATATTAAAATTGATGAGATTGATCCCAATCTCACCCTCAATATAAATATCAATTATGCTAAACAACACGAAGTCCTTCCTCTACTGGAAACGGATTATAGCATTACGGTGGTTATTACCGATCCATTTAATTTCGATGCCATCAATGACATCCAGGAAATTTTTAAAAAAGAAGTTAAGTTAGTCGTCTGCTCTCCTCTTAAAGTGCAAGATGCTATCAACCGCGTTTATGAAAGAGCTAACCGCAATGTGGTCGATTCCATCGAAGGTGAATTTGACGAGAACCTGGATCTTGAAGGGACAATAGATATTCTTGAATCTGGTGCCGATGAAGCGCCAGTCATTAGGTTTGTAAACTCGATTATTTTTCGGGCCATTAAAGAACGTGCCTCAGATATTCATATTGAGCCTTATGAAAAAGATGTTGTTTATCGTTTTCGTATAAACCGAGTCATGCGCGAAATTTTGCGCCAACCGATTAAAACTCAAGCTTCTGTAACTTCTCGTTTAAAAGTTATGACTAAGTCGATGGACATCGCGGAAAAGCGTCTTCCACAAGATGGCCGTATTAAAATTAAAATGGCCGGAAAGGATATTGATATAAGGGTCTCAGTCGTTCCCATTCAAAACGGTGAACGCATTGTTATGAGGATATTAGAAAAATCAAATAACACTTTAACCTTGGAAAATTTAGGGTTTCACGGACAGACCTTAAAAACACTTGATGAACTCTCAAAAAGAAAACATGGTGTCGTTTACGTTTCAGGGCCAACGGGACACGGGAAAACGACTACCCTCTTTGCCATGCTCGATCGCATAAATACTCCCGATAAAATGATTATTACAGTTGAAGATCCGGTGGAGATTGAACTTGCAGGTATTTCTCAAATACAAGTTAATCATAAAATTGACCTAACTTTTGCAAGAGCACTGAGATCTATTTTACGCCAAAACCCCGATGTTATCATGGTGGGAGAAACGCGCGACTTGGAAACAGCAGAGATGGCCATTCAAGCTTCTCTTACTGGTCACTTTGTTCTTTCTACCATTCACACCAATGATGCAGCTTCTGCCCCCAACAGACTTATTGATATGGGAGTTCAGCCTTTTTTAATTGCTTCTTCCCTAGCAGCTGTTCTGGCCCAACGATTGATTCGTACATTATGCAATGACTGTAAAGAAGCGTATGCCGCTAGCGATTACGATTTTCAAATGCTCGATGTTCATTCTATTCCAAATGATGCTCAACTCTATAAGGCAAAAGGTTGTCCAAAATGTAGTTATCTTGGATACGCTGGTGTAACGGTTGTCGCAGAACTTTTAATTATTACCGATGATATTCGTCCTCTTATTTTAAAGAAATCTGATGCCTCAACTGTAAAAAAAATGGCGATGAAAAATGGCATGAAATCTCTGCGCCAAGATGCTCTTGAAAAAGTTTTTAGAGGCATCACATCAGTGGAAGAAATGGTCCGTGCGATTAACGAAGAAGATGAAGAACAGCACTAAGGTTAATATTAATGGCAATCTATAGTTATAAAGGTATCGATAAAACCGGCAAGGAAGTTAAAGGCTCAATAAGCGCTGAAAACTTATCTCCGGCCAAAGCACGGGTGAAAGCAATGGGCATCATGCTCATTGAAATCAACGAGCAAACTTCTACCAGCATGAAAAAAAATGCGGCCGGTTTTAGTTTTGGTGGTTCCGTTTCTATTGCTGATTTATCTCTTATGACCAGACAGCTTGCCACTCTACTTCGTGCAAAAATTCAGGTGGTAGAGGCCTTTAGTGCTTTGGTTGATCAAACCGATAACCCAAGACTTAAAATCACTCTTTCTGAAATTCGCCAAAAAGTTAACGAAGGCTCCTCACTAGCAAAGGCACTTTCAGATTATCCCAAAATTTTTGATAATGTTTACGTCAATATGGTTGACGCCGGAGAGACGTCGGGAACACTGGAAGTTGTATTGCTAAAATTGGCCGATTTTACAGAAAGCCAGTTGCAACTGAGAAATAAAATTAAGGGGGCGATGACATATCCTGTAGTCATGATGCTTGCCGGTGGTTTTATGATCGGAATTATTTTTGTGCTTGTTATTCCAAAAATTACCAAAATCTTCGTTAGTATGAAAAAAGAACTTCCTATTCAGACCGAGATTTGTATTTGGATTTCTAATTTTCTTCTTCACTTTTGGTGGGCGGTAATCGGTGCTGGAATTGCGGCCGTTCTTTTCACCAAAAAATATATCAAGACCGAAAAAGGTCGCTCGCAATTTGACACTCTTGTTTTAAAACTCCCGATTGTCGGTGAAATAGTTACGATGGTTAATGTCAGCCGTTTTTGCTCAACACTTGCCACACTACTCCAGTCAGGTGTTCCCATTCTCGCATCAATGAAAATTGTGTCAAACTTAGTCTCCAACGTTCATATGAAAAGAGCAGTAGATGAGGCGAGAATTAGTATCTCCGAAGGGTCCTCGATAACTGGTCCCCTAATTAAATCTCAACTATTTCCAACCATGGTGACTCATATGATTAAGCTCGGAGAAAAATCAGGAGAGCTAGAGCCAATGCTAAAAATTGTCTCTGAAAACTATGAAGATCAGGTCAATACAAAACTTAGTGGACTAACATCAGTGTTAGAACCTATAATGATGATTGTAATGGGTATAGTTGTAGCGTTTATCGTCTTTTCGGTAGTCGTGCCTCTTATTGATTTGAACTCGCTTCACAAATAATTTTTTTAAACAGTTATCGGAGAATATATGGAAAGGAAAGATTTCGAAAACGCTCTTCTTCAAAACCAAAAAGGTTTTACATTAATTGAGATTCTTATTTCACTAACGCTTATCGCTCTCGCAGGTACATTTGTTGCGGGTAGACTCTTCGAAAAATATCACGAAGGACAAGTCAGCTCGGCAAAAATTCAAATGAGTAATCTTGATGGACTACTAAAAGAATTCCGCCGAAAATGTAATTTCTATCCTACTACCGAACAAGGCCTAGAGGCACTTGTAACTAAACCATCTGGTGGTAGAGAGTGCAAAGAATATCCTCAAAATGGTTTTGTGGAAGGTAACCAGGTACCAAAAGATCCTTGGGATCACGATTTTATTTACGAATCTGACGGCAAAACTTACAACATCTCTTCTCTTGGTACAGATGGAGAAGTTGGTGGAACGGGAACGGATGCAGATATTTATCTTAGACCTTCATCCAAAGCTGCTGCGGCCGCAAAAAGTGATGCAGGTAGCGAGACAGGCAGCGATATACAGCCCGCAGCAGGCGGCCAAGGTAATAATGAGGCTGCACCTCAATAAGAAATTTTTTACAAGTCAAAATAATAATCAAGGCTTCACTTTAATTGAAATTTTAGTGGCCTTGCTTTTAATCGTTGTCGTCGTGAGTTCAGTAATCTCTCGTCCCTTTTCCTCCCGTGTTGATTTAGACAAAGAAGTCAATTCACTTGAACGGGCCATACGCTTTATGTCTGATGAAGCTGCATTGAAAAATGCAGTCATTCGTTTGCATTTTATGCTCAACAAAGAACCTCAGGAATACTCCCTGGAATATGGCCCGAGTGATTCTTTTATCCTTCCTCCCAAGCCAGAGTTTGAAACCAAGGTCGAAACCAAAGAGGAAGAAGAAAAAAAGAAGAAAGAGCTTAAAAACCTAAATCTTAAATTTAACAAGATTGCCGAGTTTCAAGAGAAAAACAGCGAATTACCTGACGATATTAAAATCATTGGGGTCGCCACTCCTCAATCCGAAAAATTACAAATGCTCGGAGAAGTCTCAATCTATGCTTATCCAACAGGAGAAAAAGATGAAGCATTAGTGATTGTTGGAAACGATGAAGATATAATCAGTATAAAAGTAAATCCATTCTCCATGAAGGTAGAGCACCAAATCTACCCCTTGGGTAAAACGACCGAGAAAGAATTAATTGAGAAGCAACAAGAAAAGGCAAGTGAGATTTTTGAAAAATGGAAGAAAGAAAAGTAAGTCTCAAAAATTTACTATCCTCACAAAACGGATTCACCCTAATGGAAGTGATGATAGCCATAGCTATTTTCACAGTATTTGCTTCAGTATTCGTCACAGGTACAGGCTATAATCTTCTTGATTCCAGTAAACTAAAAGAAGAATTATTAATGAAAGATTTTGCTGAAAATAAAATAAACGAAATTATTGTCAACCCTCCTGAGCTTCGCGATGCTTTAACTCTTAGTAAAGAAACTAAAGATGTTGAGGCCAACACGGATTATCAGACAACTGTTGAATTTAAAAAGTTCTTCGTTCCCGATATGAATAAAATGACTGCTAATGATTCACTCGAAGGTAAAGACAAAGAGGATTCTCCTCAAGCTCAAATGGAAAAGAGAATTTTTAAAGTCTTCAAAGAAAATATGGAAAAGATGATTTGGCAAGTCGAAGTCACTGTAAAAAATAAAAGCAATGACTCAACATTTAGATTATCAACTTGGCTCTATAACCAAAATGCGGATGTGCAAATTGGATCATTTTAGAATGCATGATCAATTAAAAAACTCATCGGGCTTTACTCTTATTGAAGTTCTGATTGCTATCGTAATACTCGCATTCATTTCTCTCTATACTTACAAGATGATCGATACCAATACAGATACCAAAGACCGGGTTTTAAAGGAAGATCACTTATTGCTCCAAACTTTAACTGCCGTTAGTCGAATTGACAGTGATATCAACCAAATCTACTCTCCTCTTTTTTCTTACGCAAAAGGAAATCCCGCAACTGATGCCAATTCACTTTATCAAGACAATGCCTCATCTAAAGGCTTATTTGATGGAAAAGCGAAAAATGGAATGATTATTCCTCAGTTTCAATCTGAAGATAAATCGACTTTAATTTTCTTCACTGCTTCAAATCGCAGGAAAATCGCCGACAGTAAAGAGTCCCGTTACACCTGGGTAAAATACAGTGTACGAAGAACTGATACAACACAAGAAGAAAAAGATGATCGCAATTTAAATACCATTGGTGAAAACGAACTTATTCGCCAAACCATCGCTACAAATATTTATGGTAATGATTTAAACTGGAGCGATGTTAAATCCCAAGTTCTTCTTACTCAAGTCAAAAGTGTCGAGTTTAGCTTTTGGGATGAACGAGCAAAGAAATTTGTGAGTTCAATTCAAGATCTCAACGAAAATAAAAATTCAATCCGCTCCATAAAATTAAATTTAGTTTGGGTGAATGAAGAAAATCACGAACAAAAAATTGAAAAAGTTTTTAGAGTTCTTTATCCCTATTTTAATACTAAGACTGATGATTTAAAGACTGGTGGCGCTTATGGTGGTGGGGCAGTTCCTCCTGGTATTCCCACTCCTCCAGATATAGATGGAGGAGTGGTTCAATGAATTTACTTGTTAAAAACATTTCTCATTCATCTTTTTTTAAACAGACATTTCGCTCCGAGCAAGGCATTGCTCTGATTATGGTTATGGGGGTCATTGCGATCCTTACTTTTTTGCTTGCTGATTTTACCTTTGAAACTAAGCTCAATAAAATTAAAATCTATAACCAACAAGAGAAAATACAGGCCCGTCTCAATGCCGAATCAGGTTTGAATTTTGCTTTGGGAAAACTACGATTATATCAAGAGGGAAGAAATAAAATAGAAAAAGATGAAAGTTTAAAAAGTGCTTTTCCCAGTTCTGATTTAGAGGCGGTTATTATACAACCTTTTATTTTCCCCCCTCCCGTCTCGGCTAAGGCCAATATTATTCAGCGGACTGCTGTTGATGAATTTTTAAAGAAAACCATGTTTCGCGGCGAAGTAAGTGTCACCTTCACCAAAGTTTCTGGATTTTTAAATCCGAATGGTCTTCGCCTTCAACCTAAAACTCCTACAGACCAAGGAGCGGGTGGCCCTGATGCTGCTCAACCAAATGGACCTGGTGATTCAAGTAATCCCGGAGATAAAACTCAAGCTCAACCTCCTGCTTGGGCCGTTATTGAGAAAAAAATGATTGAGACCTTTCAACGACTTCTTAAAGATAAAAACGACAGCGACGAAGACTTCCATCTACACTACGCAAACGTGGACGCTAATTATCTGGTTAAAGAATTAAGATATTACGTCAACGACAAAGGAGCTTTTCAAGATTCAATGCTGCCAGAGATTGAAGCTAAATTTAACCAAAAAAATATTACTCCTAAATTTGGACCGATGAGTTCTATAGATGAACTCTATCTCTTACCTTCTTGGGATGATGCCATTGTCGATCTAATTAAAGACCGTATGAGCGTTCACGAAGTAAGTGTTATCGCTATAAATGAACTGACTATCGAAGACTTAAAAATTTTATTTCCGGCCATCAACAATATCCAAATTGAAGAATTTTTTAAATACCGTGATGGTGACGTGGACAAAAAAATTAAAGGGAAAAAATTCAAAGATGCTGAGGACTTTAAACGAGTGGTGGTCTCTGAACTCAATATCGTAAGCGACTCTGAGTACCAGGAACGAATCACCGCCTTAAAAAATGCAGGTCTCGTCATCGATACTGCCGGTAAACTTTATAAAGTTAATTCTCGAGGATCGATGAACAATGCTATTTATAATTTAGTCGCCTATATCGATTTACCTATTAAGCCTCAACCAAAAAAGCCAAGTCCAAAAGGACAAACGCCCCCGGCCGATGGAAATCCTCCTGATGATCAAGATACAACCGGAGCGGAAAAAACTTCTCCTTCAGCGGGACAAACAGCTAAGGCCGCCCCGATCGAGCTTTTACTTCCACGAGTCGTTGAAATCAGACTTGAATAGTCAGGCATTAGGATGCCGTATCGAAATATTTTCTCCTATCATTCAATTAGCTTTTTAGATAAACTAAACACATGAACATATTGGCAATTGACGTCGGCTCTTACTCTATTAAGTTCGTTGAAGTAAGACCTGAACGAAAGAATTTAATCCTGGTTGAAAAACACGAAATCATTCTTGATGAAGCGAAGGCCCATTATCCAAATGCGCTAAACCTGGCTGATTTGCAAAAAGAAGTTGTGGCCGGATATATCCAGAAGAAAAGTGGCGACTTGAAAATCATCTTTCAAGTTCCCAATGAAATGTTGACGACGAGGTACCTGGAAATACCGGGAACATCAAAAAGAAAAACAGAACAAATTATTCCATTTCAATTAGATGAGAACCTTCCCTATTCACTTGGCCATGCTCATTTTAGCTCGAGACTCTATAAGCGCTCAGGCGGTTTTTCAGTATTAAGTAATATTACTCAACTCAGCGTCTTCAAAGAATTTTTTGGATTCTTTGAAAATAAAGATGCTCAGCCATCTGTTCTCACTTCTGAAATTTCAACGATGCAGGCCTATGTCGATCATATTCGCATGAATGATACTTGCTGCATCTTGGACTTAGGTCACAAAACAACCAAGGCTTATTTTGTTCAGGATCGCCAGATTGTTTCCAACCACACTTCGTTTGTAGCAGGAAGTGCGATTAGTGAAGTTATTTCTAAAACTTATCAAATTTCTCATGAAGATGCCGTGATTTATAAACATGAAAATGCTTTTCTCCTCACTGATGAACAGTTAGAAGAGGTTTCAGCTGAGCAGCGCGAGTTTGCTCTTTTGATGAAACAAGTTTTTAGTCCGCTCATTCTAGATATCAAGCGGTGGGAAATTGGTCATCGTGTAAAATTTGGAACTGGCATTGATAAAATTTATCTGCTTGGTGGAACATCACAGATTAATAGCTTGGAAAACTTTTTTCATTTCCATACCGGCCTAACCATTCAGTCCTTGCCACCTCTTCTTGATTTTAAAAATGATTCTTCTATTCATGAAAAAACATTTTATCTCGTTAAGATGATGGCCATCTCACAAAAAGTTCCAAGTAATCTTATCAATTTCCTTACTGGTAAATTCCAGACGGCTTCAAATGCCTTTATCTCTCTTCATTCTGCTGTCTTTATCTGGGTTAGAACAACTTTTATAGCTCTTCTTATTATTCTTGGGTTGGTTAGTGAACGTTTTTTCTTTTTAAGCAAACAAGAAAAAGTTATGGATTCTAAAATCACGGGACTTCTAAAAACGCCTTCACTTGATATCAATCGTAAAGACCAGAAACTCTACGCTTCTAAGCCAGAAGCAGTGCTCGCGGCCCTTAAGAAAAAAAATAAAATTGTAAAAGACGAAGTCAGCTCAATTCTTTCTTCAACTCATATCAATGCTCTAAGACCACTTGCTGTTTTAAGCAAAACGATGAATTCTAACCCCAAAGTCAACTTAGAGAAGTTTGACAGCGATGGCTATAAGGTTGTGGCCACTTTTACTTCGGCTGATCCCAATGAGCTAGAAGTAATGAAAGTTCACTTGCAGGGATCAGGCCTTCCGGCCTTAAAAATCGATTATATTTCGGGAAAAAATGTATTAAATATCGAGTTTGCAGATAGAGAATAAAATGGAAAAATCTAATAATATTTTTATCAAAATCGATGAGTTTATTTTTCAAAAGCTCGATTTTTTAAAAACTGATTCCAGCTTTCAAAAAATCAATGAACTCTTAACCGGTCTTGATGAAGAACAACAAAAATTCATTGCTCAACTCTTAACTTTTACTTTGCTTATTATTCCCTATCTCTTTGTAATGACCCTTTGGTGGGGAAATCATAAAAACCATGTCAATCACGAAGTAAAATCACAAATTCTTGAACAAATTTCAACCCTAAACGGCAATAGAGATGCCTTGGCCAATGTCTCTTCAACTTATTTGGCGCCAGTCGCAATCCAAGGGCCGGAAGACTTGGATAATAAGATTAGAAACTTAATGTCTGCCAATAATATTGAGCAAACGAAGGTTCACGTTTTGAATTTCACTCAAGTCTCGACAACGTCAAGTATTGCCAAAATTGAAACCACACTTAGTTTCCAAAATTTTGGAACTCAGGACTTCTCTAATTTTATGCGTGCTTTAGTGGAACAAGAAAAATTTAAAGTTCTCCGCATCAGTTTAAGTAAAAATAAAACAACGAATCTCTTGAATGGTGAGGTCTCTCTTATGCATTTAGGAAAAAGTTCGGCAATGTAAGTACAAAAAATAAAATGAAAAGAAAAAGAATCCAATATAACGAACTTAACGAAGAGATTTATGGCCCAAGATATTGGACCAAATCCAGATTGATCATTACGGGAATCGCTCTTCTGGTATTTGGTTTTCTTTTCAATTTTTCATTGGAAGAAAAAATTAATAAATGGCTTCTCGCGACACTCTCGACCAACGAAGCCTGCCCTATCGTTTTTGAGAAAGCAGAACTGTCCTATTTTCTGCCCAAGATTAATATCAAAAAAGCAGTTATCCTTGGAAGTTGTTTTGGCCAACCTAATAATAAACTTCCACTTCAAGACTTTATTATTGGTTTGCACTCGCCGAGCTTTTATCCACCTGGAATAAAACTCCACGTGTCGCTAAAAGAAGGCAGAACCAATATCAATCTCTACCCGACCATTTCACCTTTTTCACAATATATAGATATTGAAAATACAAAAATAGACAATAAAATTTTTGCCGCAATGTCGAGTGATAATCAATCCGTGATTTCAGGAATGCTGGACATAGAAGGAACACTAAAATTTTCTTCCGGAACTCTAGAAGATGGAAAACTTATTATCACTTCTAATGACTTTCGACTGCCTGCTCAGAATATTAAGGGATTCGAGATGACCTTACTCGATCTAAAACACCTTGATATCAGAACTCATTTTACTAATAAAACCACCATGCAAATTGATCATATTGAGATTGGTCGACCAGGCTCTCCAATTGAATTAAAACTCAAAGGAAATCTACTTATTAATCCAACCAGTTTTATCAGCTCACAGCTTCAACTCTCGGGGCCTCTGAAATTATCAAATTTTATTTTGATGAACTTTGCTTTCATTAAACTTTTCTTGCCTGCGGAAAATACCAGTGGTACCTATCAAGTGAAGATAAATGGCCCACTCGGAAATATGGGGCCGCCCCAAATAAAATAAATATGTCACCGTTAGAAATTGAAAATACATTACGTTATCATTTAGATCTTCTTCTTCCTCAGCATATGACGCGCGAAGTTTATGAATATGCCACTTTGCCTGGTGGAAAACTCTTCCGCCCTAGTCTCGTTTGGTCCACACTTAGTGATCTCGACCCAGTTCTTTATTCGAAATCACTACAAAATAGAAACTCTCCCCATGCGCTTTTAGCAAGTGCCGTTGAATTTCATCATAGCTATACCCTGATACACGATGATTTGCCCTGTATGGACGACGATACCATTAGACGAGGCAAGCCCTGCACTCATCTGGTGTACGGCGAATGGCAGGCATTGCTGGCGGGAGATGGGCTATTAAATCTTTCCTATCAATTATTGAGTAAAAGCAAACATGAAAGAGCTTTAGAAGTCATTCGCTTTTTTTCTTGGGCCCTAGGACCTAAGGGTCTAATTCAGGGTCAAGTACTGGACCTCTCGGAAGAAATGACAAAAAGTTTTGAAAATACCTTGCGCACCCACGAACTAAAAACCGCCAGGCTTATTCAGGTGGCGATTCTAGGAAGTGCCATGCAAACGACTTTAAAAAATACTAAACGCGAAAAAAGCTTATGGAAATTTTCTAAACTCTTGGGAATTAATTTTCAATTGATTGATGACTTGAGCGAATTAAGCGAAGAAGTTTTGTCTGAGCATGAAACAGCAGTGAACCCTTGGCTTCATCATACCGAACAAACCTATCTTGAAACAATAAAATCTCTCGATACATTTAATCTGCTAAGTCTCGAGTTAAAACTGGTTAATACCAATAAAATAATCACGGAGTACTATCAAAAGATGGTTTCAATCATAACCCTTAATCAGGGGATGATTGAGATGCATTTAAATAAAAAAATTAATTTATTTCCAGTTATTCTTCTTATGAAGAAATTCAGTTAGAACCAAAATCTCAGTTAATTTTGATTTTGCCATCATTAATTTCTGAAAATCTGATTCGATCAAAACACGCTTAGTTTGCGAAAAAGTATGCCCCACAGAGCTTGGTGTCACCGGAAGACCTTCATCAAAATAATCCATCGAAAAATTATCTTCTTCAAAATCCTGGAAATTTGCTTCTACCAGATGCTCCCGCGGCATGAGAATTTTCATCTCGCCCTTAGTTCTCTCGATAGATAACTTATCATCAAATAATAATTTTTTTATAAGGAGAATTGCTTCAATGTCTCGATGTTCATAAAGCTTTAGGCCTGCGGACGACATGAGTGGAGCAATTTCTGTGAACTCCGATTCCCAAAAGCGTAACACGTATGACTTTACACCCGTGAGCGCGCAAACTTCGTTTATTTTAAATGAAGATTTGTTTGGGATTTCTATCGGTTCATTCATTAGTGGCCTTTTAGTCTATTCGTTGTCGTCTTCTTCTGGGTGAAAATCGATATCTTCATCGCCTTCATCAGTATTCGACATAAATGAGCTAAGTGCTCTTGCCGATCCTTCTTTAGCTGGTAACGATTTATCTTCGTTTCCTTTTTCATCCAGACGATGAGCATATCTCATAGTTACGTCTTCTTTAAGCACTTGAGAGGGCTTGAAGGTAAGTACTCGTCTTGCTGAAATATCCATAGCATCACCTGTTTGTGGATTTCTCCCAACACGTGTGGCCTTATCTCTGATTGAAAAATTTCCAAAACCAGAAATCTTTACTTTCTCCCCTTTTGAGAGAGTGTCTTTGATAACTTTAAATACTAGATCTACTAAATCTGCCGCCTCTTTCTTTGAAAAACCAGCTTCTTTGTAAACTCTTTCGACTATATCAGCCTTAGTAAGACTCATCATCTTCCTCCATGAAAATTTGGTCGTATCCACACCCTTATATTAACAGGTTAACAAAGAAGGTCATTTTTATCTACATAAAAATTAAGTAATTACCATTTCCAGACTTTCAAAGTCTGACATTTGGCAAAATGCACGCCCTTATTTCTTTTTAATTTTTGTTTTTGGGATCTTTAGGCGACTTTCCTTTTCAATTTTCTTTTGGAGATTAACTTTTTCAGAATCTTTTTGCTTCATCCAGGCAGTTAAACGTTCATCTACTTCGTGTAGTTCTTCGATCAACTTCTTTTCAATTAGTTTTTGTGACTTAGCAATGCGGTCAAACTCTTTTAACGAGGCCGTATCATCTCTAACCATCAAGGCCCGTTTTTCAACTTCCTCTTTGGTCATACGATAAATCGGCATATCTGCTAAATACTCAGCGAAGGTAAATTTTTTCTTCTCTAAATATTCAACATAAGATTTTCGGTTAGTCGATTTAGTCGCAACCTCATATTCTTTGTCTTTGATGAAGCGAATAATTTCATTATTCTGACGAATTTTTCTTTCATAGTCTTCGCATAATAATTCATAACGGCGCTTAACAACTTCTAATCTTTTTGCTCCAAAAATTTCAATAATCTCTTCAGGATTATTAAAAATACGAATTCCACGCTCAGAGATGAGAGTGTAGTTTGGAACAAGCGTTGATGAGAGAGATAGTTTTTTAATAACTTCTTGTAAAGAAGGCTGTTGCCCTTTTTTGAATATAAGCTCGATCTTGATATCATTATTCACAGAACTATCGATAAAATCTCTTATATAATCTTCATCAATTTGCTTTGTGAGATAGCGATAAATTTTAGCTGCATCATAGCCACGCGGAAGTTCAGTGATATAAATTGATCCACCGATTTCTTCAAAGCGCATACTGAAAACTAGACGATTTCTTTCATCCACTTCAATTTTATTGCGGTAATTATGAACATAACACTTAAGCTTTTTTGCTTTCCCATGCTCAATAAAATGAATGATAGAATCAATCAGGTCACGGTGGTGAAAACTTGGAATCACACAAGAGAATCCTGTTCCGATACCTTCAGCTCCGTTCATCAACATCAAAGGAAGCTTAGGAAGCAAGCAAACGGGCTCCATAACTTTTTCGTCATAATTGGGAACCATTGCGACTTGATTCATATCATCAAACAATAAAAAGTCGGCCACTTTACCTAATCGACATTCGATATAACGAGACGCTGCTGGAGCAGTCTCCATTCTTTCACCGAAATATCCTTTTTTATCAATCAAGGGATAATTATTGGAGAAAGTGTAATCTTGGGCCATGTTAACAATTGCCGATTCTACCGAAGCGGGTCCGTGTGGATGCAAAGTTAAAACTAATCCAGTCGCACTTGAGACTTTCATCAATCCTTTCGATTGATTTTTCCAGAGTGTAAAAAGAATTCGGCGCTGACCTGGCTTTAATCCATCTTGAAGATATGGGATCGCGCGATCCATAAGAGTATAAATTTGATAAAGTCGGTATTCTTCTTTTACAACTTCAGTTAATGAAACTGAATCTAGAGCGTGAAGGTATCTTTCTTCCATTTACTGCAATCCTTTCTTTCTTTTATTTTTTAGTTTTTGCTACAGCTGCTTTCTTCGTCGTCTTTTTTTCAACCGGAACCTTTTTGGTGGCCTTAGCACTAAGCTTAGCGGCCGCCAATGCACGTGCCTTTTTCTTTTCAGCAGATCCTTCTTCTAAATCACTTGGAAGAATTCCTGTCGATTCAGTATCAAGCAGCAATTCTTTTCTCAAATTGGTGTCTTTACCGAAACAAATATCAAGCGTGTGCTTGGCCGAATTAATATCATCAACGGTAATTTTACAAAATTCCTCACGGGATAACGTATGCTTAAAGGCTTCAGGAGACATCTCTCCGAGTCCCTTATTTCTTTGAATCTCACGGATTTTAATATTTGATTTTTTCAGGCGCTCTAACTGAGAATCACTTTCCACAAAGAGTGTTTCTTTGTCGGTGATAACCTCAAATAGTGGAGCTTTCGCGAATTGAATAGCACCTAGTTCAAACAATTCAGGCCAGAACGTAAAAAAGAAGTTAACTAAAAGTGTGTTGATATGGCCACCGTCGACATCAGAGTCAGCGAGGAAAACAATTTTAGAATAACGAAGATCTTTGATTTCAGCTTTTTGACCAATGGTTAAACCAATAGAGGCCATAATATCTAAAAATTCCTGGTTATTAATAACGTCGTTAATAGACGCCTGCATAACGTTCATCGGTTTACCCTTAAGGGCAATTCCACCTTGATACAATTTATTTCGAGCTGAACGCAGTCCACCAATTGCTGAATCCCCTTCACAGATAAAAAGAGTGCAAAGATGGCGATCGCGGCGTTCATTGGCGTCTAATAATTTTTCTACTCTTTGTTTTTTAGCCTTTTTGCCCTTCAACGATGCGTCTTTTAATTCCTGGAAACGGTGTCGAGATTTAGCACGTTCTACAACTAGTTCTAGAAATTCTTTATTTTTTCTTAGAAATTTTTCGATATTTTCGTTCATAAAATGCTCAATCCCTTTTTCAAGATTGAGATCGCGCACTAGTTTTCTTTTTGTCTGAGATTCAAAACGAGGATTGGGCATAGTAATACCCATGACAAAAGTTAAACCAGTTAAAACATCGTTATCGATGACTGAAATTTTTTCTTTTCTCGCAGTTCTTTCAATTTTTTCTTTAACGGTGTTAATGAATATTCTCTTCACTCGGTCGTGGTGAAATCCACCATCAAAAGTTGGAGTTGAGTTAACAAAAGAAATAAATTTTTCGCGGTCATCCGATCTTTTATCACTGCACACTGATAAGTGAAAATCGATTTTCCCTTTAACTTTTTTACCTTTAGCATTTTGAGTTTCATAGATAAAAGCTTCTTCACCAAAAAGCTGAGAATTGTTTGGATCAATACGTTGAGCGAGTTCAAAAAGGCCTTTTTTGAAGTGGTATTTCTCACCATTAAAAGAAAAAGTAAGCCCTGGATTATTGTAAGCAAGATCGATAATTCTCTTACGTAATAAATCTTCATTGATAATATTGTCTTTATAAACTTCTTTTGAAAGTACAAGTGTGACACTTACGCCGGAAGCACCTTTAAAAGGTTTCGGCTTTGTTTTTTTAGTCTCAAGAGCACCGTTTATAAACTCATAAGTTTGTTCTTTTTTAGAGTTATAGTGCTTAACGGTGGCAATAAAAGTATCAGAAGTTAGGCAAGTTGCTGCAGCTCCCAGACCATTTTGCCCAAGTGTTCTAAAAAGAAAGCCCTTCTCGTCTGTTTCTTCGTCTTTAAACTTCGATCCAGTTCTAAATTCGGTATAAACTTGCGGTACTTTATCGATGGGAAAACCTATTCCGTTATCAGTGATAGTTACCGTCTTTTTGTCATCTGCTAATTTCGTGTGAATTTCTGTAACATGACCGCGGTAATATTCATCGATAGAGTTATCGAGAATTTCCTCAATCGCTTTAGATTTCGCCTGGTGAAATTTAACAGGTTTAAATTCTACTCCATTAGGCCTGTAGATATATGTGTCTAAATCTTCGATATCGTTACTACCAAATACCAGGGTAATACGATTGCGCACGTGCCAACGTTGGTCTTTGCTTTCAATTACCGCGTCTTTGGTACTACCTTTTCTAACAACAGGTCCTACACTACTCATTATGTATCCTTTTCAATCACTTAATTTTGGGAAATAATAATCTAACTTTGGTGTTAGGTTAAAGATGGGACTAGCTAATAGAAAAGGTACAATGCGTTATAAAATTATTTTTCTGACACTCTTTTTTTTGGCAAATACGCTCTGCTCTCAAGAGCTAAAGTTTGAAAATTTGCCCTATAAAAAAAATATTAAAGAAAATATTTTGAAGGGCCAAGTATTCTCCGAATCAAAAGTAAAAAGCCTAAATCTAAACAAAGAACAGAGTTTAAAATTCTCGATCGCAGGCCTTCACCCCAAATCTTGCACCTATGCGCTAAAAACGCTCTCTCTTTACGAGGAATACGGCCATTTTTTAAACTTCGTTCAAGAAAGCCATTACGACGAACAGAAAAAAGAAATTAACTTCGTTCTCTCTCATATTCTGCTTCCCTATGATATGCGCCTCAATTTTAAGCTGCCAAGAATAACGGCACCAGGGGTCTATCCCTTTACTTTTGACGTCGGCATTTTAAAAAATTTGCATGGTAAAATATATGTTAGCGATCACGCAGGCAGATGTTTATTTTATTCAAATGCAGAATGGGTCGGACCATATACAGGCATTCCAAATATAATATTTGAACTTTTTTCTCAGGCACTTTCCAAATTATCAATGGAAGTATTATTTAGAATTTCTAGCAGTTTAAGTCATTAACACATTCGTAAAAAACAATTCAATGACAAACACTTGAAAGCATATTATAAAAATTTAATGAAAGTTTTAAGAATTAGCGCACAAGATACATACCCTATTCGCCAACAAGTTTTGGTTCCATCACACGAACTTAAAAAAGCAAAATTTGAAAACGATGATGATGAAGATATTTCTTTTCATTTAGGTGCATTCAAAAATTCAAAACTAGTAAGCGTGGCTTCATTCTTTTACGAACGCAATCCAATCTTTGAAGACCTGCACCAATACCAACTCAGAGGCATGGCCACACTTCCAGAAAACCAAGGCCAAGGTTTAAGCTCTGAGCTATTAACCACTGCATTCCCAATCATCAAGCAAAATTTCTGTTCACTTTTATGGTGTAATGCCCGCGAATCAGCAATTGGTTATTATGAGAAGGTCGGCTTTAAAAAGCAGAGTGATGTGGTTTTTCAGATCGATGAGATCGGTCCCCATGTTCTTATGTATAAGCAAATATAAATCGTTATTTGGGGTAACAGAACCTTCTGAGCGCATTTATATCAACGATCTTATAACTTTTTTCCACACAAGATTTTTTATCGCTGTATTTGCCCAATGGTGCACAAGGATAACTTGTCTCTTTTTTTTTTATCGAAAAATTTCTTTCTTCAAGACAATTAGTATTCCCTTCTAAATTCACGCAGGCATAATGTCTTCTTTCACAATCGTAGATGAAATACTCTCCAGCAGTATATTTCCAATCAATTTTATAATCAGTTTGTCGAGACTGGGCAAATTTATCTGCCTCAGTCTCTGCAAAAGAATTTATTGAGATTAAAAAAAGGAGAACAAAAGACTTCATTATTTTTGAGTTTTAATAACTTTTTTAGCGGCCTCTAAAAGAATGCGGCAGTCTTTTAAATCAAATCCATAAAGCATATGACTAGCAGATAGCGCTGGAAGCGATTTACCTATTTTTAATTCTGCTTCAAAAGAAGTAATGCGGTTGTTGAGATTGTTTCTCACTGTTCTCATTTGTTTAGCTGTTTTTAAACTGAAACTTGCTAGCATTGTATTGAGGTCTTTTTTTTCCATTTTGCTTGTCCTTATGCCTTTATTGTAACCAAAGTAAAATATAGTAGCGTCCTTTTAGCTTATACCCTTCAACCGCTAGGGTGAAAATCAAAAAGAAGGCAGCTACCGATAAATATTGAATACGTATTTTTTCCCATTTAAAATTAAGCAGCACGGCCGCTAATATTCCAACCACTAAACCTGCCCCGTGAGCGGAATTAGCAATTGGCCCCAGCATCCCAGTCAGACACACAAAAAACCAACCAATCATCATCCCGATATCGAAACGGGGCAAAGAGTATTCAAAGTCTTGATTAATTTTTTTATGGACCCAGATAAAGCCCAGCATGGCATATAAAACGCCCGACATTCCCCCAAATTGTGGGCCACTAACAAGATACTGAAGAAGATTGGAAACGAGTCCACTTACAAAAACAAATATGAGTAAAAAATTTTTCCCAAAATTGTGCTCAATTAAATAACCAAGGTCTTTAAACCACAACATATTGAAAAGAATATGCAAGAAACTTAAGTGGACAAATATAGGGGTAATCAAGCGCCAGACTTGCCCGTGAAGAATTTCATTAAACAAATTGCTATCAACTCTCCCGATAAAGAGTGAGTTATAGAGTGCTTCTCCCATATTAGTAAAACTCAAGAGGTAGACAATAATTGATATGATAATCATGATAAAAGTTGTCTCACCTCTTGGAAGTGTTTTAATTTTCACCCATTCTTGATCTATCTCTCTTGGTTTTTTAAACCCGAGTTTTACACGATAAAAATCTCGAGCCTCGGCAAGCTTCTCTTCAGTTGGAAGCGTAATTACATAGATCTCGTGCTCAGAATTGAAATGACTGACGGCCGGAATTCCCAGTTTATTTAAACCGCTGATTATTTCCTCGACCATTCGTTGATCTTTAAGCTCACCTACTATATGCATTTATGATCCCTTTACTCTGTCACTCGATCTTTCTTTAAACCTTTAAAACTTTTTTCGAGATGATTAAATCTCTCGCTTCCTAGGCAGCCATGCTCTTCTTTGAGCACTTTTCCCTTTTTATAGATATGCTTAAATTTTCCAGTCTCACACTGATTGCCAATTTCTGAGACAAAAAAAGTACTGATATTTTTTATATTCCCTGACTGAGTGATTATTTCAGCTGGACTTAATTTTTCTCTATTCACCAAAACCATCGAGTCTTTGACCAACATCACTTCTTTTTTTACGATAGTACCACGATTGCCAATGGATTCTAAAATAATTATCGTTTCCGATGCTGATACGGCACTTAGCTTGAAACAAAAAAAAACACCCACAAATAATATTTTATTCACAGTATTTAACTCCTGAATCGAGAGGACACTTGAGTGCTTTTCTAATTTCAGGATGAGCAAGAAGATTGCGGTCAATTCTTATCGCTGATACAGGATGAGAATTAAATTTGGGATCAGCAATATTCATTGCTTTTAAAACTTTCATTTCTGTAGTTAAATTCTCGTAAAAGTCTGGACATTTTTCTTTAATTGCAAATTCTCTAAGCTTCGTTGCCCCGGCCTTATCATTCTCGCAAATATTACCAAGAGAAAGTGCTATCTCCAAGACTGATTTTTCAGCTTCAACTTTTGATAATGTCTTTAACTTTCTTGCCACTATCTCAGAGGCCATCTTATCTGCAAACGCTTCTTGCATCTGACTTCTTGCAACGGTGTCTCCATTATTGCTAAAGTCACAACCTTGAAAATAATCAAAATATTCTTTTTGATGATCATTTAAAAAATTTAAATATTTAGCCTTTGTATTGTTTGGTGTATTTTGTCCTATGCGCGTGAGCTCTGCCAATTGTTCTTGGGTTTTTCGCTTTATCTCTTCAGGTTTTATACTTTGCGCTCCCACTGATTTTGGGTCCTGCAAACAACTCAAAGTCTTCGAAAAAGGATTATCTGCATAGAGCGCTATATCTTGATTTTTATTTTTAGGTTTTAAATTTAAAGTTAAACTATTACGATAATTCCCCAAGACTGGATCCATTTTTATTATAATATCAAAAGGGGCCTCTTCGACAGTCGAGGGACCTGTGTTTTTAAAAATCTTTCCCGAAAAAGTACACGAGTCATAGCTATGAGAAATTTCATGGGCCATCACTTCCATCAATGCAATTTTGGGATAATCGAGCATCTGAGGACAAATAGTAAAAGAGTGATCATCGGGTGAGTAAAAAGCATTTGGATATTTGCATTCATTTTCCACTGTTTTAGTTAAACGTGGAGGATTAAATCGAATTGTTTTTACTCGTTCTATAATTCTCTCAATTTTTTCTACATTCATTTCATTTTTTTTACTTTCTAAATAACCCAGAATTTCTTGCCGAGTTTCTTGAAAAATATTGTAAGCATCCTGAGTTTTTTTAATAAGTCTGGTGCGGTTTTGCTCCAATGCCTTTTTTCCACCTGCTGCTTTTTCATCAGTTAAAAGCGTCCAGTCAAAAAATGGATCTTGTGATTTCACTTCAGGAATCAGCGTATTTTCGACCACATCAACTTCATCAGCATAAAGAGGATTTTTTTTCAGATATTGGATCTCAATCAATGTCTTTTTTATTTCGGGATTGAGGGTAATCTTTGTTCTTTTTTCGGCAAGCGAGAGAAAAGATCTCAGGTCAATATTGCTTGGTCTGTCTTTATCCCAATCAGATACGCTATTACTTATTCCAATCTCAAGTGAGATGTTCAAAATTTCAGCACTGATTTTTTGAATCTTTGCTCCTTGATTGTATTTATCCGCAAGCTGGTTTAATTTTTTATTAGCAGCAATAATTTTCTGCAAATGAAGGGTCCCAAGTTTATGAGTGAGCTCATCGCGCTTGCTAATAATTTCATCTGCATATTTTTCTTTGAGACAACTTCGAATATCTTCTCTTAAATGATAATACCCATCGTTCACAACTTTTTCTCCCTTCTCATTTTGATAAAGAATAGGATCATCTGTATGTATTTCATTCATTGAACAATAGTCTTTCACTGAACAATAAGATTTGATTGGATCAAGGCCGGTCCCTGATAAACAATCAGGAGTTTTTAGGCGCATTGTTTCATCCAATTCTTTTTGCAAAACTTGAAAGCTTTTCACTGAATCCGATAGCGTTTCTTCTGACTGAGCAAGTAGTCGGTGGGAAATAAATACTGAATAAATAAAAATCAAGAAGATGCGCATAGAAAATCCTTAATGACCCGCTCAGATAACTCACTAACTCATCGTCAGAACGGTAAACAATCGTTAAAAAAGCTGCCATTTCCCACGATTGACAAGAAATAGGTTTATTTTTGACCTATTTTAAGCTATTTTGGGAACATTAGCACCTAAAGTAAGGAAACTCTTAACATAAGTTGAGGCATTGCATGCTCAAGATTAATAAGAAAGTCGAGTACGCCCTCATGGCCCTTAAGTTCATGTCGGATAAAGCTCATTCTCGTCAACATAGAAACGAGGCCAGTGGCCTAGTCTGTGACCAGATCACTCTCACCTCGGCCCGTGAGATCTGTGATGAATTCAACACGCCGTTTGATACAACCGCTAAAGTTATGCAGTTGATGAACAATCACGAAATCTTAAAATCCGTTAAGGGTATTAAGGGCGGCTACTCTCTCAATAAAGATCTTTCTGAAATTACTTATATGAATCTTGTGCGTTTGATTGAAGGCAAAGAAGTTGGTCGAGTGTGCGTGACCACCAAGGGCACGTGCGAACTTTTCGGAAAATGCAATATCGTTACACCGATAGAACTTCTCAATCGCAAGCTTAATCTTTTTCTTGAAACCTTGTCACTTGCCGATCTTCTACAGGGAGCCGACTTTAATCCCCAACATAATCACACCAATTCTCATCTTCATTCTCAGGAGAAATCTCTATGAGCACAGATATTTTAAATTCCGATTATAAATATGGTTTTTTTACGGAAATAGAAACGGAAGTTTTCCCCAAAGGTTTAAGCGAAGATATCGTTCGTATGATTTCCGCTAAAAAAAATGAACCCGAGTGGCTACTAGAATTCCGCCTTAAAGCTTTTCGTCATTGGAAAACATTGAAGCACCCGAGTTGGGCCAGTCTTAATATTCCAGAAATAGACTATGAAGATTTATACTATTACTCGGCCCCCAAAAAGAAAGACACTCCAGTAGGAAGTCTTGAAGAAATTGATCCTGAACTTCTAGCGACTTTTGCCAAACTTGGGATTCCACTCAATGAGCAAAAAAGAATTTCCGGTGTAGCGATGGACGTGGTGTTTGATTCAGTCTCAATTGCGACAACTCATAAAGTTGAACTCGATAAAGTTGGTGTTATCTTCTGCTCTATTTCAGAAGCTGTTAAAGAGCATCCTGAACTAGTAAAAAAATACCTGGGGACAGTTGTTCCCTATTCCGATAATTTTTACGCTGCTCTAAACGCTGCAGTTTTCTCAGACGGATCGTTCGTCTATATTCCAAAAGGAGTTCATTGTCCTTTGGATTTATCAACTTATTTTAGAATAAATGCCAAAGAAACAGGACAGTTTGAAAGAACATTAATCATCGCCGAGTCAGATTCTTTCGTTAATTATCTTGAAGGGTGTACAGCGCCTCAAAGAGATGAAAATCAACTGCACGCTGCAATCGTCGAGCTAATCGCCCACGATAATGCCGAGATAAAATACTCTACAGTTCAAAACTGGTATGCTGGAGACAAAAAAGGTCTGGGCGGAATTTATAATTTTGTTACCAAACGTGGAAATTGCGTTGGTAAGAATTCAAAAATTTCCTGGACACAAGTTGAGGCGGGTTCGGCCATTACTTGGAAATATCCATCATGTAATCTTATTGGGGATGGCTCTGAAGGAGCTTTTTATTCTGTCGCTCTTACCAATAACTTTATGCAAGCAGATACCGGAACGAAAATGGTTCATATTGGGAAAAACACCAAATCTACTATTATCTCGAAAGGGATTTCAGCAGAACAATCAGAAAACAATTACCGTGGATTAGTGAAAATCTTGCCAAGCGCTGATGGTGCTCGCAATTATTCGCAATGTGATTCGATGCTAATTGGTGACAAGGCCCAGGCGAATACCTTCCCCTATATAGACGTGAAAAATAATACAGCAGTCGTAGAACACGAAGCTTCAACTTCAAAAATAAGTGAAGAACAACTTTTCTATTTAAAGTCTCGAGGACTTAGTGAAGAGAAATGTATCTCCATGATCGTCAACGGTTTCTGTAAAGATGTCTTCAAAGAACTTCCACTTGAGTTCTCGGTTGAGGCCGTAAAATTAATTGAAATGAAATTAGAAAATAGTATCGGATAAAAGGAAATTGTTATGATTGAAATAAAAAATCTCCATGCAAGTATTGAATCTAATGGTGAAACCAAAGAAATTTTAAAAGGTATTAATCTCAAGATTAAGGCCGGTGAAATTCATGCCATCATGGGGCCCAACGGAGCGGGAAAAAGTACTTTATCAAAAGTAATCGCGGGACATCCTGCTTTTCATGTCACAGAAGGTAGTATTACTTTTAAAATTAATGCAAAAGAGCGCAACCTCTTAGAGCTTGAAGCTGACGTTCGAGCAAAAAGTGGAATCTTTTTAGGCTTTCAATACCCAGTGGAAATTCCAGGGGTAACCAATTTTAATTTTTTGCATGAAGCTTTCAATGAAACTTGTAAGTTTAATGGCGCTCCAGAAATGAATGCAGAAGATTTCAGAAAATTTCTGGCCCCGAAACTTGAACTCTTGGAAATGAATGAAAGTTTTCTTGACCGTCCAGTTAACAGTGGATTCTCAGGTGGAGAAAAAAAGAAAAATGAAATTTTGCAAATGGCCGTTTTAAATCCACGCTTAGCTTTATTAGACGAAACCGATTCTGGTCTCGATATCGACGCCTTGAAAATTGTGGCTAAAGGAGTGAATGCTTTGAAGAGTCGCTTTAATGCAACTGTCTTAGTTACTCATTATCAGAGACTGCTCGATTATATTATTCCTGATCATGTTCATGTTTTATACCAGGGCCAGATTATTAGATCAGGCGGGAAAGAGCTTGCCCACGAGCTTGAAGAAAAAGGTTATGACTGGGTTATTAAAGAGTTCGAAGAGTCAAAAAAGCACTAGTAAAAAAAGAAAAGTATTTAAGAGACAAAGATATGGAACAAATATTAAAAAATGAGCTGGTAAAAAACTCCGAGGCCATACTCAAAAAAGCAGTGGATTTAAGCCCAAGCTATCAAACTGCCATGAAAAATGCACTTGTGGTCTTTGAGCATTTAGGTATTCCTTCTAAAAAAAATGAAGATTGGAAATATACTAATATAGCCAAGAACCTCTCCCCTCGCTTCTATGAACAAAAAGAAAGTATCGTTCATGACGTTCCAAAAGCAGTGCTCGACAAACGAGGCATGATTATTTTTAATAATGGTGTCTTTAATAAATTTCTCTCAGTACTTCCAAAAGGCATTGAACTGGATGCTTTGGTGATTGAAGATAACTTCTTTGATACCTTTGATTCTCTCAATTTTGGAGTCGCTTTCTCGCCACTTGCTTTAAAGATTAAAAAAAATACTTTTATTGATTTCCCAATTACCATCGTCCATTTAGTTGATGACGTTGGTGTAAATAAAATAATTTCGCCCAGGCTAACGATTACCGCTGAAGAAAACACAAAGGTAAGTTTCCTTGAAATTTTTTCAAGCACTGCCAATGATAAACTTCAATATTCAACCAACGCAGTGACCAAGTTTAAACTATTGGCGAATGCTCATATTGAACACGTAAAAATGCAATCAGAAGCATCTAATGCTGTACATATTGGTTTAACCCAAGCGCAAGTTTTTCGCGACTCAAGTTTTAAATCAATGACTCTGGATTACGGTCTTCTTACTGCTCGCCACAATATTAATGTAGATCTATTGGAAGCTGGAGCAGAGGCCTCAGTGCATGGCCTGTTTGTCTTGAAACAATCGGAGCATACTGATATTTTTTCAACCATCACTCATTTTGCTCCTCACACAACTTCAGACCAATTGTTCAAAGGCATTTTAGCTGGAAGTTCTCACGGCATTTTTACCGGAAAAATTATTGTAAAAAAAGATGCGCAGAAATCAGCTTCTTCTCAATTAAACAAAAATTTAATTCTTTCGAAAATTGCACATATCGACACTCGCCCTCAACTCTTGGTTCACGCTGATGATGTTAAATGCTCTCATGGCGCCACCGTCGGACAATTGTCGAAAGAAGAAGAATTTTATCTTGAGTCACGTGGAATTCCTAAAGAACGTGCCAAGCGCATGCTCTGCCATGGATTTGCAGTAGACGTTATTTTAAAAATAGAAAATCCAATAATTAGAAAATTAGCTGAAAAAATATTGGTTGAAAATTTCAAACAAACATCATTAAGTGATTAGGTCATTATGAATATAGATAGTATTAGATCCGATTTTCCACAATTACATATCAAAGTGAATAATCATCCATTGGTTTATTTTGATAACGCCGCCACAACTTTAAAACCAAAAGTTATGATCGACGCTATTACTGAATACTACTCCCATCAAGTGGCCAATGTTCACCGTGGAATACATACTCTTTCAGAAGTGGGCACGCGCCATTTTGAAGAGACAAGAATTGCAGTTCAAAAACTGATCAATGCCCGGGAATCCTACGAGGTTATTTATACCAAAGGGACAACTGAATCACTTAACCTGTTGGCGCAATGTTTTGGTAGACAATTTTTTAAGCCTGGTGATGAAATCCTGATTTCAATGATGGAGCACCACTCGAATATTGTTCCTTGGCAAATGATCGCAGAGGCCACCGGAGCTAAGCTTGTCGTGGCCCCTATCAATGATCGCGGAGATATCGATCAGGTTGAATACAAAAAACTTCTTAACAATAAAACCAAAATAGTTTCGATTGCCCATGTTTCCAATACTCTCGGCACAGTAAACCCAATCAAGGAAATGATTAAGGATGCCCATGCAGTTGGCGCAAAATTTTGTGTGGATGCTGCTCAATCAATTGCTCATATGCCTGTCGATGTTCAGGATCTCGATTGTGACTTTCTGGTCTTTTCGGCACACAAAGTGTTTGGCCCAAATGCTCTAGGATTTTTATACGGCAAAGAAGATCTCTTAAACCAGATGCCCCCCTACCAAGGTGGTGGCGCTATGATTTCCGAAGTCACGTTTGACAAGACTACTTATAATATTCTTCCCAATAAATTTGAAGCTGGAACTCCGGCCATTGCTGAAATTATTGCTTTTAAAAAATCGATTGATTATCTAAATGCCGTGGGCCTTGCTGAAATCGCAAAACGTGAACACCAATTATTAGAGTATGCAACAAGTGAATTAAAAAAAATTAGCGGCATTCGCATTCTTGGTGAAGCTCTGGAAAAATCCGGAGTCATTTCATTTTTATTAGAAGGTGTCCATCCTCATGACTTGGGAACAATTTTGGATAAAGAAGGTGTCGCGATACGAACAGGTCATCATTGCACGCAGCCGCTTTTAAAAAGATTTAATTGTACAGCAGCGGCCAGAGCATCTTTGGCCTTTTATAATACAAAAGAAGAAGTTGATATATTTATTAACGCTATTAATAAAGCACGTAATTTTTTATTATAAAAATTTTTAAATAGAAAAAAGAAAAATAATTAAGAGGAATGTATGGGAACTCCAAATAAAGAAATAGAACTAGATATTGATATCCAACCAACACCAAACCCGAATGCACTCAAATTCATTTTGAATTTGCCTGTTAAAAATACTGGGAATTCTACCTATAAGTCACCAACCGAATGTGGAGAGAATCACTTGGCGCTTGAACTTTTCAAAGTGCGTGGTGTGGATCAACTGCACTTTTTTGAAAACGTCATCGCTGTCACAAAATTTTCCTATGAAGATTGGGACAGTGTTGAAAAAAATGTGATTGCCGTTTTAAAAGAACATATGCCTAATCATGACCCTAACTACAGTGAACCCAATCCAGAGGCCGATAGAAGATCTGCCCTTTCTCCGGAACTTCAAAAAATTGAAGCACTTTTGGACAAAACGATTCGCCCAGGACTTCAAGGTGATGGCGGAGACATCCAAGCATTGACCTATGTAGATAATATTTTAATGGTTAAATACCAAGGTGCTTGTGGGACATGCCCGAGTTCAACAACAGGTACCCTTGAGGCGATTAAGGCCATTTTAAGAGATGAATTGAACCCTGAAATTGAGGTCTACATTGCTCCTGAATTTTAGTTTGACATATCAAACTAATGATCTAGTATACTAACAGAGGTGTCTATGATCGTTCAAAATTGTAATCTTCTGTTAGAGATAATCACCAAAATTGAGTTAATGATAACCGAGCAAAAAACTCAACGCCCAGACCTAAGCGATGAAGAAATCATCGATCAGATTAAAAATAATCTTCGGCTTGAAAATAAGCTCTAAGATTTTTTTGACTAGTTCCGAACTTATCAACAAATAAATAATCCATGTCGGTTCTCAAAGGAGAGAAATTTTATGTTGAATAAATGGAAAAGGAATTTAGTTGCTTTGATCGCAATCTTCACCTTAGGGTTTGCTACATCTTGCGGGAATAACAGTTCATCAAACATCCAGATCGCCGGTGTTCAAGGGCCACATGTTACTCTTCTTCAAGACAATTTATTAATCTCTATGGTTTTCGAAAACGTTCAATTGGACGGAGGCCTTCGTTATAATATTCCAAAATATAAATATTCTTATTTAGAAATTTCTCCAGATCTTCAATCGACTGGAACTTTAATGAGTATTTCAATTTCGCTTAAAGATATTGTAGATGGTGGTTTAGATAAACTTGACCCACAAAAACTTCCTGGTGGAAGAAATCTTCCTGGTGTTAGTTCTGGAGCATTGCCGGCCGTGGCATTTTCAATTGAAAAATTCCACAATATGTCTTTTTACTTAGGTAAAGATGTATTTGGTATCTTCGTTCCAGCTGTAGTTGGTGTGAACGGAGCAATTGCCAGCTTTAGATATTATATGAACGCAAAAGCAGCAGGAACAATTTCACTTGTTGGTAACGATGACAAAGGTGAAAACGCCGGTATCTTGTTAATGATTAACTTAACAGGTGCTACTAAATCTAAAATGATGGGAATCTATAAAAAATATAATCCGTAGTTCTTAATTTTTGTGACTACTCTCTTACAGCTCCTTATCAGCTAATTCTAGAGTAGTCACTTCTCTTCCAAATACTGGCACAAGAATTACCGACAACATTATCATACCTGCCCCCAATAGATTCAGAGGATTCAAAAGTTCTTTGAAAATGAAATAACCAAAAAGTGCAGCGAATGGCGACTCCATTAAAAATATCAATCCCGCAATATGGGCCGGAATTTTTTTCTGTGCTACAACCTGAATCGTAAAAGAAATCATACTAGAAATCACTCCTAGAAAAAGTAATCCAAGAACAGCTTCAGAATGAAAATCTACCAGAGGTGATAAATCCACAGGCCCTTTAAAAATCAGGGCTATTGTCACCGAAAAAATGGCAACGAAAAAATTTTGAAGAAAATTAAATTCCACCGCCGAAGAAATCTGACTTGCCACTTTTCCGATATACATAATATGAAAAGCAGCACTTATTGCGCATAATAAAGTAAGAAAATCGCCCTTATTCAAATCTTTGACTTCGAGATTGCACATCAGCCCCATCCCTATTAAGGCCATAATAACCAGGCCCCAAAAAGTCGCTCGGTATTTTTTCCCAGTGAGTGCCATCATCGTGAGTGGAATAAATAATGAATAGAGAGTTGTAATGAATCCGCTCTTGGCCACGGTGGTAGTGGCGAGTCCCAGAGTTTGAAATAATAATGTTCCCAATAAAAAAACTGAACTGATCATTGCTTTTTTTAAAATATTTTTTTTTCGCCAAAACGATTTTTTATAAAGTAGAAAAGGAATACTAAGAAGACCGGCCAGTGAAAATCTTAAAGCATTAGACCAAAAAGGATCGAAGACTTGAAATGTCCATCGAGTGGCAATAAAACCAAACCCCCATATGGCTGTTGAGAGCGAGAGAAGAATAATATTTAATATCATTTTTTCCCTAAATTATTTACTGCAAAATAATATTTCATCATCTCGGCGTGGGGAGATCCTGCTGGTGGTTGGTATTTATAAGAAAACTTTGCCCGAGCTGGCAATGAAATTAAAATGGAATCGGTTCGACCATTGGTTTTCAGGCCAAACATCGTCCCGCGATCGTGAAGCAAATTAAATTCTACATAACGGCCTCTGCGATGAAGTTGGAAATCTTCATCCTCGTCTGTATAGGCTTCGTCTTTTCTTTTTTCTACAATTGGAAAATAAGATTTGATAAAATGATTTGAGAGGTCTTTAACCATTCCAATATCAGAATTCAGGTTTGAAGTATTGAAATGATCAAAAAAGATTCCCCCTATTCCTCTCATCTCTCCACCTCGATGAGTGTTCACAAAATATTGATCACATTCTTTTTTCATCTGCTCATAGCAATGATAAGGAGCACAAGCTGAAGCCCAGGTATGATGAAAGAAATCAAAGTCTTCTTTATGGGGATAAAAGGGCGTAAGATCCGCTCCTCCACCAAACCAGAATTTATTTCCGGCCTCAATCATTCTAAAATTGGCATGAACAGTTGGAACTCTGGGATTTTTAGGATGGATAATCAGCGATATGCCACAGGCCCACATTTCTTCACCGCTGCCACCTAATTTTTTAGCAAATTCAGGATCAATAGCACCAAATACTTTAGAAGTATTTACTCCAGCGTTCTCAATGACCTCACCCCGAAAAGCACGAGTGATCCCGCCGCCTCCAGGCAGGCCCTTATGATCAAGACGATCCCAGGGATCGTTTATGAGCTCTATTGTAGGATCAATCGCTAGAAGCGCTTTTGTGATTTCATCCTGAAGATTTAATACATGTTGATGAAATTGCGACTTCTTTATTTCCAAATCATTATTAATCATAATTTTCCTGCATATGCTTGTTTGGCGTTTTCAATAGGCCTGCCAATGTGTTAAAAGTGGGCAAATTAAAGCCTCTCAATATCGATACCATAATATGAACAAGTTTGTCCTGATACTCATTATGTTTGCCATTTTTTTGGGAATTATTCCAAGAAATTCACTTGCTACGCAGGCCGATCTTAAAGAAAATATCAAAGCAGAATTCAAAGAAACATTTACCGGCGAAGTGGAGGCCGATCCCAAAACGGGAAAAAGACTTCCTCTCTATAACTACAGCTATCAAGACCGCGAACACAGCTTGGCCGAAAATGTGAAAAACATTGGAATTGTTTACGGTATGACTTGGTTTTTTTATCCCATAGTTCAACCAAAAATTTTTCACGGTGCAGGAGGGATTAAAACCTACAGTCGCAATTTTGGAAAACTTGTTTTTGACCAAGATGAGCCTTTCTGGAATAACTTTGTACACCCTTTGAGCGGCTCACAACTTTATCTTTTGTATCGAGCAGATGGGTATGACAGGTTAAGTGCTTTCGAAATGACTTTTGTTTCTTCGGCCCTATTTGAAATGACGGTCGAAATTTTTACTGAGCCAGGAAGCGTTCAGGATCTTTATCAAACTCCAGTGCTAGGAACTGTTTTAGGATTTGGAATTGAAAATGCTTCAATGTATTTATTGAACTCCGGTAATACCCTTGGAAAAATTTTAGGCCATGCAATAAATCCCGCCACTCTCCTTCCGCTATATTCGGGGCGAACACTTATTATTCCCAAAATTGAAGATGCAGATAAAGGTGCCATGATAAGATGGGATTTAAAATTTTAATGAAAATACCAATTCGTATTCTCTATTCTTTTTTAGCGATGATTATTGTTTTCAATTCAGCACTTGCCTCTGTTACTAGAAATTCAATTGATGATAATTTTAATATTAAAGCGGGAATTAGTATTAACAAAATCTATTTTAAAACCGGCCTCATTCCTACCAACCTTGAAAGAGAAGATCATACCGAGAGTTCCGGCATAGGATTTAATACCAGTGTTGGTTACAAATGGAATGATTGGGAATTGATGATATCCTCAGATGTTTTATTTGGAACACTCAAAGACATAACTTTTACCGTGGATTCAAACGAAGTTTCAGGAGATGGCAATTTTCGATTTTTCACTTTGAGTCCACTGCTGCGCTACTATACTCCTTATACAATTGGCCACCGATGGAATCTTTTTTATAGTGCAGGACCAACCTGGTCGCTTCACACCTTTACTTTGAACAACACTTCGAGGGGCACCAATTTTAGTAGTGGAAAACGTATTAGCTTTGAGAATCGCGGCGGTAGTATCAATATTGGTTTTGAAGAAATTGTTCCCTACAAAGATACACATCCAACCTACTTCGAAATCGGCTATAGTTATATGAGATCTCATCAAATATTTATAGTTGATGCTAGTGATTTCAAAGATGCGAAAACACTTCAAAAAGGCAATTCGGAAGAGTTCCACGGCCATTACTTTATCCTTCGTTTCGGTATAACCCTCTTCTAGATTTCAAGTAATTACCTCGCTATTAGCTCGGATATTGGTCGTCTTAAATATTCCCAAGCAAATCATTTATACTAAATTCATCAGTTAATAAGAATAAAAACACTTCTAAAGAACTGATCTATAATTAACGAAGAGCTATTTAGTCTAATCCCTTCTTTAGACATGTTTTAATGCAAGGATTTTTATGATGATATCAAAATCTCTGATCATAGGTTTAGTGACCATCTCTTTTTCTCATATGCTTTTCGCTAATGAGGCAGGAGTTGCTAAAGTTGTGATCATGAGAGGTCAGGTTAAGGCAAAGCTTCTCGATGGAAGCATAATTGATGTGAGACCCGATCAATCTATCCCCGAAGGAGCAACTCTTCAAACGGCAGAAAAAAGTTTTGTGAAACTGATCTTCATTGATAAATCTCAAATGAACCTTGGCCCCAACTCTCAAATGATTATTAATACTTTTCCAAAAAAAGAAGCTGGGATCATTACATTAGTTAAAGGACAACTTCGTTCTCAAGTTACCAAAGACTATATGGAGATGGATGATAAAAGTAAGAGTAAACTTTATATCAAAACCAAAACCGCTGCGATGGGTATTCGCGGAACAGATTTCCAAGTTAATTTCAACCCTGAAAATCAAAATACTGCCCTCATTACTTTCGAAGGTAAAGTGGCCATGGCCCATATAGAAAAGGGTACACGTGAAGATCGCTTTGACCAAGGTAAACTCGAGAGAGTTGTCTCAAGTGATAAGGCCGTTATGGTTGAACACGGACAAATTTCTGCAGTTAATTTAAACGTTGCTGAAAGAGCAATGGCCCCAACTCTCCTTGGAACAAAACAAATCGATGCGCTTAAAGATAATGAAACGGGAATGAAGCAATCGACAGAAGGCGATAAAAAACAATATCGAAATCCATTACCACCCGGAGCTGATAGTGCAACTTTTTCGAACGTCTCTAAGGACATTTCTCCAGAAAAAGAAAAAGCTACCAAATCTGACCCCAACGGATTTTTCAATGCCAAGACTGGTGAGTACAAACTTCCTGCAGGATCAATCGTTGATTTAAGTACAGTAAATATTATTCCTCCTCCGACTAATGCCGTTTTCGATCCAAACTCTAAAACCTATGTGGTGCCTGAGAGTTATGGAAAAATTGACAAAACGACTGGTGAATACAAAGCACCGGAAGGTTTAAAATTGGGAATTGATGGTAAATTTATTTTAGTTGATGCCGCCGCTTATTCTAAAACTCAAGTCGTCAACAAAGACGAAAAGAAAGACGAAAAGAAAGACGAAAAGAA
>JAQTTZ010000011.1:50757-67371 GCA_028710485.1 Bacteriovorax sp.
AAAGACGAAAAGAAAGACGAAAAGAAAGACGAAAAGAAGGACGAAAAGAAAGACGATAAAAAGGACGATAAAAAAGAAAATGATAAGACCAGTGACCCAACCACCGCTCAAAGCCCCGCTCCCGGGGCCGGCAATCGAGCACCGGCCAGTGCTGAAGCGGGAGCAACAGCACCTGCCCCAGCTATCATGGCCATCAAACTAGATGTTCCAAAAATCTACGATGCACGCCCAGAGATGGCCATCTTCACAGAGAGGTTTGCTCCTATTCAGCCGCCTTCGCTACAAGTAGGCTTGAGTGACGCCCAACGAGCAGTGGCCGCTGAAAGAATATTGACGACTGAAATAGTCAGACAATCGGCTACAGACTTAGGAACCTCAAGCCCAACTTCAAAAGTAAAATTTATTTTCAATGCACAGTAATTAATTATCAATTATAATCATTGGTAGAATCAAAATAAAAAAATGATGAGCGCACATTAAGGTGTGCTCTTTTTTTTCTACGGAAGGAAAAAAATGAAGAAACAAAGTTTCTTGCCGCATTCTTTAAGTAAATTAAAAATGGTTTCTCCATTGGTATTATTTTTAAGTTTAAGCCTCTATGCACAGTCTTCATCATTAACTGAGTTCAACCAATTTTATAAAAGCGGTCAATATTTAAAAGCACTTACTGCTTTAGAAAAAAGCAATTCAAACGATTTTTTATTGGGTCAGCATGCTTACCTGGAAGGACTTTGTTACTCCAAACTTCAAGAATATGACAAGGCCATTAAAAGTTTTGAAAAGGCCATCAGTGAAAAAAATGGAAATACTGATCTCCAATATGAATATGGACAAGCACTCTATGCCGCCAATGAATTAAAAGCAGCTCGCAAAGCATTCAAAGAATCGGCTGCAAAAAAATTCAATGCACCAGCTTCAATCTATTACGTCGCTCATATCTCACAAATACTAGAAGAATATCCAGCAGCAAAGGACAGCTATACCGAGCTAATTAAAAGTAAAGAAGCTGATACTAAAATTAAACAAATCGCTCGTTTCCAATTGACAGAGACTCTCTTGCTGATGATGAGAGAAAAAATACAAAACAAAGACGAACTAGAAAAAAATGTTGCAAAATACATTGTGCCAATGTTGAGGCAAGCCTATAGCACAGACAAGAGCTCACAGGCCGCTTATGAGATTGAGCAACGTTTACATGAAATTCAAAAAGAATTTAATCTAGATCCTGATCTCTTGGCCAATGGTAGAAGAATTTCCTCAAAAAGATATAGCGGTTATATTTCTCAAAAAATTAAATTTGATGACAATATTTCATTAACAAACGAAGAAAATAATATTCAACAATCAAAAAAAGAATCATTTATTTTTGAATCAGAAGGTTATGCTAAATACGATTTTGTACTTAAAAAAAGATTTATCGTTTCTCCTGAAGTGCGGATAACTTTTGTTCAAAATAGTGACCAGGACAGCCCTGAAGTTTATCAAAATGATAACTTTTCAATAAATGCCAATTTGAAAAATAAATATGAACATCTGGTTAATGGTCAGCCAGCTAGTTTTCTTTTTGATATTGAACTGGGGAAAACATTAAAAGACTGGAAACAAACTCACAAGCGAGAAGCCTATTCCAATACAATGAATTTAGGAATTGGAGAGGCCTTTAATTATTTTAGTGCGGGCGATACTTCTTTTAAAATAAAACGTAAAAACTTTACAGGTGTAAACGAATTAATAAGCAACCACACAATCAGCGTCAGCGGGGACCAAACCATTTCTTTTACTAATCAACATTTATTAATTGCTTTAATCGAAGCTGACTTTATCAATAACTATAACAACACCCCGAGTAACACCAACACCTACCTTGCACGCTTTGATTATCTTGTGCCAGAAATTATGTCGAAATACACCCTCGGTTTGGCGCTCGCAACAACCATTACAGACACAAAAGAACAAAATGCGACGAGAGGAACTGAGCTCACATTAAATCCTTCAATTGACCTCTCAAAAGAGATCAATGAAAAAATGAAAATTTCTGTAAATTACGATTATACGAAAAATAAATCAAAGCAAAGTGACTACGACTACAAAAAGCATGTCTTTAGTACAGAGTTTCGCTACAGCTTCTAAAATCGGAGTCGATCAATATGCTATTTAGAATTTTCCAATATCTTGGAATCTGTTTTATTATTGCCTTTTCGACCATAAGTATCCTGCTCTCGACTAGTGAGCGCGATTTTACTTCGACTAGCGATAAATCCTTTCTTCTTACTTATGCTTCATTTTTTGAAGACCGTTTTTTCGATCTTCGGATGAAATTCACCATAGATAAAAATAAAAAAGACAATCGCATGGTTTTAGCTGCGATTGACGACCATTCTTTAAATAAAATTGGAAGATGGCCATGGACAAGAACCAAGCATGCAAAACTCATTGATAAACTTGGAACTTTTGGTGCAAAAATTCTGGCCTTTGATGTTTTCTACTCTGAACCTGAAGTGGCCTGTAATGCCGAGTCTCCAGATATTGTTCTCGCCAACAGTATCAAAGCTTTTCAATCAATTCCTGGAAGAAAAGTTATTCTTCCCTATTCAGTTGATGCCAAGTATTCGGACAAAATTGATGAGGAAAATTATTATAAAGAAGCTCCTGAGCAGCTTTTAAATTTCATGCTCGATACCAAACAATCTCAGGGGGCAAATCTTCAGGCCAATATAGTTGGGAGAAAAGTTTATCCGATTCCCATACTTGCTAATTCTGATGTTGGGATTTCACATATTGAAGCCGAAGCTGACTCTGATGGAGTTTTCCGCCATTATCCTCTCGTCACTAATATTGATTCCATCTATTTCCCATCTTTTGCGCTACAGGCTTATCAGTTTTACACCGGAGATAAACCTACGGTTGAAATTCCTTCCCCCGAAACGGCCATGCTTAAAAGCAAGATGGGAGTGTCCTATTTAAATTATAATGGTGAAACAAAGATTCGTTGGCTCGGAGGCCTTGATCACTTTCCAGTAGTCCCTATCTACGATATTTTTAATGCCAAAGATGGCGACCCAAAGATGTCTGAAATTTTTAAGGATAAAATTGTTTTTATCGCTTCAACTGCTTTTGGGGCACATGATTTAAGAAATACGCCAGTAGATTCAGCTCTTCCTGGAGTTGTATTTCACATGAACATGGTTCATATGCTTTTAGATGGAAAATTTTTCGTATCGGAAAATGAATCAACTAAATACTCTTGGATTCTTTTGGCAATTGGTTCAATTGTCATCATTGGAACCATGCTTGTTGGTCACGCCATCCTGGATTTTGTGGTCGTTAATGTCATCATCGTAGGATTTCTTTTCCTGGACACTTATTATTTTATTCCTCGTGGCTATAACCTGCGTTTATTTTTCTGTCTTTTCTCAGTTGTAGTTTGTTATTCATGGTCGACTTTTCTGCATTTTTATCAGTCAAATAAAGAAAAGAAAAAAATCAAAGGAACATTCTCCCGTTACTTGGCACCATCCATCGTGAACGATCTCTTAAAAAATCCGGACAAGGTACGACTTGGTGGTGAAAAGAAAAATATTACTGTTTTCTTTTCAGACGTTCGCGACTTCACTTCAATCTCTGAAAAGCTTACTCCAGAACAGCTGACTCTTTGCTTGAATAAATATATGACGATGATGACGGACACTCTGTTTGAACACCAAGGAACACTTGATAAGTATATTGGAGATGCAATGGTTGCGTACTGGGGAGCTCCAGTTGATCTCGAAAACCATCCCTACTGGGCGATCAAAGGAGCGATTGCAATGATCGAGCGCTTGCCTATGATCAACGAAGAATTTAAGCGAGATGGATTTCCCACCTTTAAACACGGTATCGGTTTAAACACCGGTGAATGTTCAGTTGGAAACATGGGATCAAATCAGATTTTTTCTTATACCGCCCTTGGTGATAATATGAACCTCGGAGCTCGCCTTGAATCTCTTTGTAAATTTTATGGCGTTCAGCTTAATATTTCAGAGTATACAAAAAATGCAATACCTCCTGAGCTGGCAGTAGAATTTACCTTCAGAACTTTGGATAAAGTGAGAGTAAAAGGTAAGGAAAAAGCGCTGACCATTTACGAGGTTTTGCATCCAGGTCATCATCTTTACAATGACAAAGAGACGCTGGATCTTTATGAACAATCATTTGCGATGTACCTAAAACTAAATTTTACAGACGCATCAGCTATTTTACAGACCCTGAAGGATAAATACCCGGAAGATAAAACCTTCGAGCGAATGCTCAAGATATGTCTGGATTTCTTAGAAGTTCCGCCTCCTCCAGGATGGGATGGTACTTATACCCACAAGTCGAAGTAATACTAAGCTAATTTTTAGGATCTCTTGAATTAACACTTAAGAGATCCTAATTCTCGGCAATGAAAAAAATTAGAGTGGAACATTCACTAAAGATTGAACCATCTTAGTGTACGAGGGAGACTTAAACTCACTAATCAATTTAGGAATAACTAATTTTGCATTGAAAGGAATTTTCTCCTCCTGAGATTTCATTAATTCTTCAACGAACATTTCAGCAATTAAAATAATTTTTGAAAGCGGAGAAAGATCTTCCATATAAAATTTTACGAAACCTTTTCCTTTTTTCATTCCATGGTGTTGCTTGATTAAAATATCAGCTCCCATCGGACAGCGCTTATAGCCAACCACAAGCTCAGCGGCAAGCTTGGCGTGGTTAAGTACAATGTCTTTTTCTTTTTCATCTAGTTTTGAATTTTCAAGTAATGCTGATTCTATTTTTAATTCTGGATGCTTCAAATAGATTGGGGCCAAGAATATATCATGAAAGAAAAGAACAAAATTTATTTTCTCAACTTGCCCTTCACCACCCCAAGTGACATTTTTAATCATATGATAGGCCACATACGAAACGATCATAGAATGGGTAAAAATATAACCATCCCTATTACTCATCATCACTGCCAATAACGATTTTACACTGGCGCTATCTTTGGCCACGTCTTGCATCACTTTGCCAGAAGCGGTTGCAATCTCTTGCATTTGTTGTTTAATTTCATCACTGGAGAATAAATTAGCTGCGGCAAATTCGTATCCATCACTCAACGCCTGAACTTTCTTTTCAACAGGAGTACCATCGAGATTTTTCAGTGAAGCTGTTATTTTTTCAATCAAAGTTAAAGACATTTTATTAGTAATGACCAAACGGTCTTTGCTATTTACAAAAACTTGCTGAATTCCTTTTTTATTTAAATCAACAAGAAGATCCCCCATGGGATCATCAGATCTGACTAAAGATTTATAACTCTTTTCATTCTGAGTAAAAATCTGGCATGGGGCCTTTGAAAAACCTAAAAGTGGTGGAATGGAAACTGGGTAATAAGCCCCCACGTCGAGCTCTGCCATTTGCTTGGCCGTAATACCTAAGATCTTTGCACTTGTTTTTAAAATTCCTTGAATATTAAACTTACCGATGACTCCAAAAATATTTTGGCCGATGAGCTCGTCTTGTGAAGCGCCAGTGATAATCATTGGAATTTTTAGACCAAAAGATTTTAAATGATTTTCAAGAGACTTGGGAGTTGCCTCTTTATTAACAATCTCTAAAGTTAGAATGAGGTCAAATTTCTCTTTGCTTTTTAAAGCTTCAATCGCACCAGCTACAGAGAAAACAAGAGTTGTGTTAACAGCAAGATAAACTTCTAAGTTCATCACATACAAAAGATTTAAAAATTCATTATCAGATACGATTAAGATCTTTTTCATTCACATTCCATTAGAGGTTCTTGATATTATCTTATCATTGTTCTTGATGGGCGAAGAAAAAAAAAGCCCCTCATTCAGAGGGGCTTTTTATTTAATACTTGAGTACCGAAAGCATGCCTTCATATATTCTTTGAGTGTCCGGTAATATGGCTCGTTCAAGTATGCGGTTAAAGCCTACAGGAAGGTAGGGAGATCCTACGCGCTTAACAGGGGCATCGAGATATTCAAAGGCCTTATCGTTTATGATCCCTACTAACTCTCCTCCAAAACCACCAAATACCTTATCTTCATGAACGACTAAGCAACGACTGGTTTTTTTAACAGAAGTGATGATCGCTTCTTCATCTAGAGGAATGATTGAACGAAGGTCAATCACTTCTACATCATAACCTTCTGTGGCCAGTTTCTCAGCAGCTTCGAGACACATATGGGTTGTATTTCCGTACGTAATGACCGTTAAGTCAGAGCCCTCACGACGAGTACGCGCTTTTCCAAATGGGACTTCAAAATCCTCAGGTACAGGAGTCATTGCTTGTTTTGAGTTATAAAGAGTTTTTGGTTCAAGCAATACGGTAGGCCCCTGTGATCTCATTGCCGTTCTAATTAATCCAGCAGCGTCGTCGGCAAAAGATGGACATACGATGCGGACTCCTGGGATAGAGGCCAGAGAGCCTTCTAAGTTTTGAGAGTGGTATAAACCACCACCAATATATCCCCCGCTGGCGAGACGGATAAGAACGTTTGCAGTAAACGCTCCATTTGATCTCCAGTAATCGTGAGACATCTCTATGTATTGCTCCATCGCAGGCCAGAAGTAATCGGCAAACTCAGCACCTTCAACCACGACTCTAATATCTTTTCTAAAACGAGAAAATCCATTAGCTGTTCCCAAAATATAATCTTCAGCAATTGGTCCGTTGAAGACGCGCTCAATTCCGAATTCTTGTTGCATTCCTTTTGAAACATTAAAGATCCCGCCTTTTTCTTTGTTGGCCATATCTTGCCCCCAAATAAAAGTATTCGGGTTGTGACGAAATTCTGCTTTAAGAGTGGCATTGATTGAATCGATAAATTTAACAGGTTCAGATTTATCGTTATGAGTTCCATTTGGATATTTTGTCGAGACGTAGGCCGGAGCGAACAGGAAATCATAAATTGATTTTGGATCTGGATTTGGTGCTTTCATCGCTTTCATGTGAGCGTCTAGCATAACCTTCTTCATCTCTTCTTCAATAATAACTAATTCACTTTCAATGAAAACTTTTGCTTCTAATAATTCTTTTCTAAAACGTGGGTACGGGTCTTGAGCTTTTGCCTCAGCAATTTCATTTTCATCACGATACCATTCATGTTTATCAGAGTTAGAGTGCGCCCCGATTCTCACACAGTCAGCATGAACAATAACTGGTTCCATCTTTTCAATTGCATGTCTGCGGGCTTCATCCATTGCTGACATCGAATCGAAAACATCTTTTCCATCACACTTAATAATTCTTAGGTTTGCAAATCCTGAAAAGTTATCGGCCACTCTTTCGTTGGCAGTTTGATCGCGCTTTGGAACAGAAATGCCATAGCCATTATCCTGGAAAACAAAAATCACTGGAAGTTTTTCATTACTGGCACCATTGATGGCCTCGTAAACATAACCTTCAGAAACCGAAGACTCCCCTTGAGAAGAGATGGCCACCCCTGTGTGCTTATAGCGCTTCATCGCTCGTGCGACTCCCACAGCATGCAAAGTATGGTTACCTGTACAAGACGAAACATTGTGAATATTCCAAGCTGGTTTGGCGAAGTGGTTCGACATATGTCTTCCCCCACTAGCAATATCAGTTGCTTTAGAAATACCGTTAAGGATAATTTCTTCGGCCGTTAATCCGGCCGAGATTGCTGTAAGCATATCGCGGTAATAAGGAAACAGATGATCTTCACCATTGGTAAAAGCTTGTCCAATTGCTAATTGGATTGCATCGTGACCTGCATACGGTGCGTGGTAAGACCAACCGATGGCCTGCTTTAAATAATTTGGCGCTCTCTCATCTAAAAGCCTCCCAAGCGTCATCAGTTCATACCATTTTCTAAGCGTTGCCTTCGGCGTTGTTTTAACCGAATATTTTTTCTCTACATTCTTCCGCATAGGTACCCCAAGTCATTTAAAAAATTATCTGTAATATTGGATTTTGATGGTAACAAAATTTTTTTCATCCTACAATTTGTCGACTGAAAAAATGAAGCACTTAACGCTTAATATAAGGAGTTTGATATGCCTGTCGCAACCCCCGAACAATATAAACAAATGCTTTCTAGCGCCAAGAGAAATGGATATGCGTATCCAGCAATCAATGTAACCTCAATGTCTACGGCCAATGCTGCCCTTAAGGCCTTTGCGGATAAGAAGTCAGACGGAATAATTCAAGTTTCGACTGGAGGTGGGAAATTCGCTTCAGGTCAGCTCGGAGATATGGCACTAGGAGCAATTTCCATCGCTCAACACGTTCATTTAATGGCAGAAAAATACAATATCTTGATCGCCCTTCACACTGATCATTGCCACCCACAATATGTTGAGAGTTTCATGATTCCTCTAATTGCTGAAACGGAAAAAAGACGGGCAAAAGGTCTTCCCAATCTTTTTAACTCGCATATGTTTGACGGCTCGGAGCTTCCGCTTGCTGAAAATATTAAGCAATCTAGTGCCTTGCTAGAGAGATGCAAAAAAAGCGAAATCATCTTAGAAGTTGAAACTGGTGTCGTTGGCGGAGAAGAAGACGGAGTCAATAATGAACACGCTCCTGCTGATAAACTCTATACGACTCCGGATGAAATGGTACAAATAGCTCTTGCCCTTCGCCCTATCGGAACATTTATGTACGCTGCTACTTTTGGAAACGTGCATGGAGTTTACAAACCTGGAAACGTCAAACTTCGCCCGACGATCCTTAAAGACGGACAAGATGCAGTTAGAGAGACACTCGGTGCTGAAGCCGAACATTATTTAGTTTTCCACGGTGGATCAGGTTCGGAACTCCATGAAATTCACGAAACACTTAATTATGGTGTAGTGAAAATGAATATCGATACCGACACTCAATACACCTATACCAGACCTGTGGTGGATTATATGTTCAAGAATTACGACAAAGTTTTAAAGATCGACGGTGAAGTTGGATCAAAGAAGCATTACGACCCAAGAGAGTGGTTAAAGGCAGCAGAGAGAGGAATGACAGAAAGAATTGCCCATGCATGTGATGACCTGAAGTCTAGTGGCAGAACGCTTCTTAAATAAAAATCTCGAAAAATTTCACTTAAGTGTTTGTAACTTCATAAATCTTTTTTTGTCCGCCCTAAAGCCTTGGCTTAAGGCGGCAAAGATTGATTGAAACTGACCCCCAAACTGGAGGTCAGAAGTTAAATAATTTTAAGCAAGAATTTTTGACACAATTTCAAAAACATTTTTAGAAAGACCATCAGTCTTAATAACTCTTTCAAGTTCAGTCTTCATTAAAGCTTGCAGATTTTTAGGAGTCCGTTTTAAATCCTTAAATCCCGAGGCTAAACGTGAAGCCATTTGAGGATTCAACTTATCAAGCTCAAGCAATCGATCTGCAATAAGTTTGTACCCTCTTCCCGAAGAATGATTGAACTGAACCTTGTTGGTCGCAACAAATTGTCCAAGCAATGATCTGACTAAGTTTGGAATGGTACGATCGTAAACGCTGTCTTTTTCTAATTTTAAAACTGTCTCGTAAGTCGAGTCATCACTAGATATCGCCTGAACGCCTAGCCATTTCTGCATAACAAGAGTTTCAGATTTCCACTTGGTGTAAAATGCGCTCAGAGCTTCGGCCTTATCACTTGAGTTTGCATTTATCATGACAGTTAGCGCTCCAAGTTCGTCTGTCATATTAGTAGCACTCTTGAATTGATCCATTGAAAGTGACTTATAAATATCCCCGTCAACCAGTGCTAGAAGATCGAGGCATTTATTTTTTAAATCTCTCTGCCCCATTGATTTTGGATCGAGTTTATAGACACTGCCAGTCCCATCTGATTTATAAAGTTTGAAGAGAGTTTCTTGATGGGCATGGGCCAGAGTCTTCTTAACGAATGTTCTCACTTGCTCAGTTTCAAGATAATAAATTTCAGCTTGTTCTTGATGCATGATTCCCTCTGAAGGAATACTCATTGAAAGAGCTTTGAAAGCTTCATCAATTGAACTATCGGCTAAAATTTTTCCATAGGCCGCGATATATTTTGAGTCGAGTTCAAGAGTTTTGTTGGCCTTTGCTTTTTCAATAAGATCGAGCATGATTTGGAGTGAAACAACTTGCGAGGCTTCAAATCGGTTAAACGCATCTGCATCATTTGCCATTAAAAAAAGTTGATCATCAAAACTTAAATCAGTAGTAAGTTTTACCGGAGCAGAGAAATCGCGGTTGATCGAGGCGATTGGTTTGACATTAATATTCTCGAAAACAAATTCTTGAGACAATGTTTTTAATTCAAGAACTGTATTCTTTAAATCTTTTCCGTCTGGTCCAATTAATCCTACCTTCACTGGCATATGGTATGGTTTTGCGTCTTTCGGAGCATTCAAAGGAAATGACTGTTTAAGAGTAAGTGTAAAGCGCTTGTTGGCTTCATCATATTTTGAAATAGCATTTAATAACGGAGTCCCATTTTGATTGTACCAGTTTTTAAATTGAGTAAAATCAAAATTATTATTGGCCACACTCATTGCATGAATAAAATCTTCCGTGCGAACGGCCTGTCCGTCGAAGAGTTCAAAATATTTATCCATCCCCTTTCTAAATCCATCCACACCTAAAAGGGTCTGAATCATACGAATAACTTCAGCACCTTTTTCGTAAATAGTCGAAGTATAGAAGTTGTTAATTTCCATATAGGTTTCTGGCTTGATTGGATGACTTGTTGGACCTGCGTCTTCAGCGAATTGAGCAGCTCTTAAAGCTTGAACCGATTGAATGCGTTCTACCTTTCTAGAATTCATGTCAGATGAAAATTCCTGGTCGCGAAAAACGGTTAACCCTTCTTTGAGTGTTAGCTGAAACCAGTCGCGGCAAGTGATTCTATTTCCAGTCCAGTTGTGAAAGTATTCGTGTCCGATGACAGATTCAATTCCGTAGAAGTTAGCATCTGTCGCACTTTTTTGATCCGCTAATACATAAGCTGAATTAAAAATATTCAGACCTTTATTTTCCATCGCCCCCATATTAAAAGCGTCGACGGCAACAATCATATAAATATCTAAATCGTACTCAAGACCAAAGCGGTCTTCATCCCATTTCATCGATTTTTTAAGCGACTCCATAGCATGATGGCATTTATCTTCATTGCCCTTGTCGCAATAAATTTCAAGAGCAACAGTACGTCCTGAAGTGGTCTTATGTGTATCTTTAATCGAGCCTAAGTCGCCTGCGACTAGAGCGTATAAATAAGATGGTTTCTTAAATGGATCTTCCCAAGTAACAAAATGTAATCCACCTTCAAGGTCGCCGCGCGCAATGGGATTACCGTTAGAAAGAAGAATCGGATAAAGTTTTTTATCGGCAATGATCTTAGTTGTAAACTTGGCCATATTATCAGGGCGGTCGATATAATAAGTAATTCTTCTAAATCCTTCCGGCTCATTTTGAGTACAAAAAATACTTCCCGATTTATAAAGGCCATCTAGTGTTTTATTGGCCTCAGGGTTAATTGTATTTTCTATTTCCAGGGTAAATTCTGAAGGAGCATCATTGATCGTTAAAAGATCACCTTCTAAATTATAATCTCCGCCCGATAATTTTTTACCATTCATGACAACTGATTTTAAATTGAGTTCTTCTCCGTTTAGAACCAGAGGACCCATCTCGGCACCGTCATTTTTAATAATTTTCATCTTTGACTGGATCAATGTCTCTGTGTTTTCCAGATGAACCACAAGATCAATTGTAAGAACCATGTAATTTGGTTTTTTGTATTCGCTTAATTTAATAACTTTTGGTGCATCAGTTTTCATTTTTCTACTCCCTAGAATTCCAGTTCAATTTTGTAACCAGTATGACTTCTTATGTTTATAACTCCAGTATTAAATATCAGGTACTGCCCCTTAATACCCAGGAGGGTTCCTCCTACTACTTCATGTTTATCCAATGATAATGAACTAACTTTCTCGGGATACTCTAGCACCGGGTAATTGATACTCGTTACCAGACCTCGCTCAAGAATTTCTATTTCGCCTGCACCAAAATCCCCCTCCATTCTATCGATGGACTCCCCAAAAAGCTCGAAAAGCTCATCTCTTTTTTCCTCGAGATCAAGCTCCTCTATATTGCCCTTAAGCATTTTTCGCCAATCTGTTTTATCTTTTACTTCACTCGCAAAAAGTTTTTCAAAAACTCCTGACTGATAGCGAGTGCTCACTTTTAATATAGGAAGAGCTGCGACAGCTCCCTGATCAATCCAGCGAGTGGGAACTTGAGTTCCTCGGGTAATCCCCACTTTCAGCCCCGAGGAATTGGCCAGGTAAATATAATGAGGGATCATGCAATTGGCTTCACCCCACGAAGGCTGGCGGCAAGTTCCATTGGCATAGTGGCAGAGCTCAGGCTTTAAAATGCACATATCGCATTCAGCAAGCTTTATAGAGCAGGGATAGCAATATCCTCCGGCATAGGCCTTCTTAATGAGGGTTGCACAATGGGTGCAATTGATTTCTTTTTTAAAATGAATCTTGAGTTCCAGACCCAGAAAAGAATTGAGATCTATTGAGTCTAGTTTTGTCCCCATACGGTAATGGGCCAGAGAGTCCCGCAGTTCAGTATTCATTTTATCTAAATTAAAGCTTTTCATTGGAAAAAATTCTACTCAAAATCAGGGCCAAAGTCAGGAAAAAAAGCTGGATTAAAGTCTTGGAAGCTAAGTGCCGAATATATTTCTATGACAGATAAGAAGGATCCTAACAAAAAACACTATTTTCAGCCGGCCACCCCTGAAGAATTTGCTGAGAGTATGCTTATGCAGTGTAGCCTGGAAAAGGCCGAAGCTCTTACTGTTTGGGAGAAAGGCGAAAACGAAGACCAAGCTGAACTCTACATCGCAGTAGAGTATTTTCCCCATCCAAAAATTATAAAAATGAAACCCACAGGAAAACTGGTGACCAAAATTACCGGTTCACAAAAAGCGGGTAAACAAGTCTTGGTCAAAGTTCCAATTGAAGATAAAATTAACTATTTTACAGGTGGAAGACTTAAGTTTCATCCTGAAGACCTGACCTACTCCCTCGAAATCCAACAAGATATTTTTAAAAGTCAGCAACGTGGAAATTTTCGTTTAAACTCCAGTGCCGTCATCCCTATTCAATTCAAAATCGACGAGCAAGTTTTTGAGGCCCTCGATATTTCTACTGGGGGCACTAGTTTTATAATAGAAGATGGGGATAAGGAGCGTTTTACCAAAGGATTGCTCTTCAAAGAATGCACTCTGCGCTTTGACCGCAAAAATTATTACATTCCTCTTGCTCAGGTTGCAGTCTTAATCCCGATGCTGGACGCTGATGGCAAGGTGAGCGGTAAAATTAAGGTCGGTATCTCATTTAAGGACCTTGCCCGAAAAACGGAAGACGAACTTTATATTAAAATCTCCACTGAGGCCCGCGGTGAGGAGATGAAAAAGAAATTCGATACGATCCTCGCTAAAAAGTCCGAACAAACTTAAATCTATTTAATTACACCTTAATTACTTGTAAATATTCATCTTCTATCCTTTGCATAGAATTTTCACGCATTGGCAATTTGATTGACGATAGAGGGCTTTGAGAGTAGCTTTTTCCGATATTATGGAAACAACAAAGAAAGAATCAAGAGAACCAAAGATGGCCAAAACTCCTTTTAGTAGTAAGCTCATTGAGCGCGCTAATTTAATGCGTGAAAATGATCTTTATCCTTTTTTTAGAGCGATAGAGGATACAGAAGCTTCAACTGTTACCGTTAAAGGTAAGAAGCAAATAATGATCGGTTCAAACAATTACCTGGGCCTTACTCACCATCCTCATGTAAAAGAAGCTGCAATAAAAGCAATTGAAAAATATGGAACTGGCTGCACTGGATCTCGCTTTTTAAATGGTAACCTTAATATCCATGAAGAATTAGACATTAAAATTGCCAAATACTTAGGTCATGAGGCCGCAATCGTTTTTTCTACAGGTATGCAAGCTAATCTTGGAGCCCTATCTGCTCTATGTGGACCAAAAGATTTAATGCTTTTTGACTCAGAAAACCACGCATCAATTATCGATTCATCAAGACTTGCTCTTGGAACAACTTTTAAATACAAACATAATGATATGAGTTCACTTGAAGAGCTGCTCGAGAGTAACGTGGCACGCTTTAACCGCGTGATTATCGTAGCTGACGGTGTATTCTCCATGACTGGTGACATAATGAAGTTGCCTGAAGTTGTGACTCTTGCTAAAAAATACGGCGCTTATGTTTATGTTGATGATGCTCACGGAATGGGAGTTATGGGGTCACAAGGCCGAGGGACCATGCACCACTTCGATCTTGCTCAAGAAGTCGATTTCAATATGGGAACTTTCTCAAAATCTTTCGCCTCTATTGGTGGAGTGATTTCGGGTAGCCACGACTCTATCGATTATGTTCGTCACACTGCTCGTTCATTCATGTTCTCAGCTTCAATGCCTCCTGCCGCTGTAGCGACTGTTTCGGCCTGTATTGATGTGGTGACCAGCGATGAATCTATACTCAAAAATCTTTGGGAAAATGTAGCTTTCATGAGAAATGGATTTAAAGAACTTGGTTTTTATACCTATGGCTCTCAAACTCCAATCATCCCACTTTTTATCGGCGATGATATGAAAGCTCTAAAAATGACCAAATTCCTAGAAGCTCACGGAGTGTTCGCCACACCTGTTCTTCCACCAGCTGTACCTAAAGGTGAAGCACTTATCAGAACGAGTTATATGGCCTCTCATAACCAAGCTGACCTTGCCACAGTCCTTGAAGTTTTCGCAGAAGCAAAAAAAATATTTGAAATCCCTGCTTCTATCCACTAATAGTCAAATTTGAATTCATAAGATAAGATCTCCAAAATCATTTTGGAGATCTATTATATGACTGTCTCAATTAGAGAAATAAATCTTTCTTATAAAAAAGATTTAAAAGATTTTATCGAACTTCCTTGGTCCATTTATAAAAATGATCCACACTGGGTTCCCCCCTTAAAAATGGCGGTGAAAGATCTTCTAAATCAACACAATCATCCATTTTATAAAACGGCAACAGTCAAAGCATGGCTTGCAAAAAAAGATGAAGTTATTGTCGGCAGAATTATGGCCGTTAATAATCACGCTTATAATAAATACCAAAATTCGAACACTGGATTTTTTGGTTTCTATGAGGCCATCAATGATGATGAAGTTTCTAAGCTGCTTTTAAAGACAGCAGAAGCCTCCCTCGCTGCTGAAGGCCTAACAAGCATGCAAGGACCAATGAACCCTGGAACAAACTATGAATGCGGCTTCCTCGTCGACAAATTCGACGATGCTCCTCAAATCATGATGACCTATAATCCACCTTACTACCCTACTCAGATTGAAAATTTTGGTTTTGCCAAAGCAATGGATCTTCTTGCTTATAATGTCGATGCCCATTTCACGATGCCAAAAATCATCATGGATATTGCCGAGAGAACTGAGAAAAAATCGAAGGTCACTTTTAGAACATTAAATCTCAAAAAATGGAATGAAGAACTAGACACTATGTTTGATATTTACAATTCGGCCTGGGAAGCCAACTGGGGATTTGTTCCTATGACAAAAGAAGAATTTTATCATACGGCAAAAGATCTAAAATCAATTGTTGATCCTGAATTAGTTCATTTTGCTCTTGTTGATGGTGTGGTCGCTGGATTTATTTTGACACTTCCGGATTTAAATCAGGTCTTCAAAGAAATCCCAAGTGGAAATCTGTCTCCGATGGCCATTTACAAAATCTTAACAGCTAAAAAGCGCATGAACCGCGTTCGTGTTATCACTATGGGTGTGAAAAAAGAATTCCGCAAAATTGGTCTGGAAACTCTTCTTTATAAACATAACCATATCGCCATCAAGAAAAATCCGCTCAATAAAAATATCGAAATGAGCTGGATTCTAGAAAATAATTTAGAAATGAATAAACCACTTATCCGCATGGGGGGCGAAGCTTATAAACGATATCGCCTCTATGAGAAGGCCATTTAATTATATGAAAATTTTAGTTACCGGTGCAAATGGATTTCTTGGAACTCATCTTTGCGAGAGACTCCTGGGTCTTGGGCATACCGTTTACGGATTGGTGAGAACACCTTCTAAAATGGGTCTCACTCATGAGAATTTCATTATGGTTCAAGGGGATTTGAATCAGACCTTACTTCCTTGGATCAATTATCTGCCAAACGATCTCGATGCCTGTATTCATACTGCAGGATTAGTTCATTCTTATAATACTGAAGATTTTTTTAATGTGAACACTTTGGGAACTAAAATTTTAATTGAGTCTCTCAAGGCAAAGTTTTCACAAAAATTTAAATTTATTTTAGTTTCTTCTCTCGCCGCAGCGGGCCCGGTTAAGTTTGGAGAGATTAAAGACGAAACAGATCTTGATTTTCCAGTAAGCATTTATGGCCGTTCAAAAAAACAAGCAGAAGAAATGCTTAGAACCCTTGCACCAATTTTACACAGACAACCCCCGTCGTTCCGGATCCCATGAACGGATCGAGGACGGTACACGCAGCAGGACGGGTATGTTCGTGGCTGCAGGACGGTTTC
>JAQTTZ010000199.1 GCA_028710485.1 Bacteriovorax sp.
TGATCCCTTTTAAGAATTCATCGGGCGCAGTGACGGCTTCATATTCTCCACTTGGATTTTTGTAGGCATAGAGTTTGGAATCACCAATAAATTTAAAATAATAAGGAATGTCACCGCGTTCAAGCTGTTTTAATTCATCACTACAAAATGGAATGGCCGGGGCCATCTGGTTCTCTTGCCATTTTCTATATTGAACGGTGTCTCGCATAATATGGCGAATGGGAACCTCGAACATTTTGTCTCGATGATCATTAAAAATTGAAACAAGCTTGCCACGTTTTTCTAGGACGTTAGAAATAAGATCAAAATATCCAGATAAAATAAGCTTCAAGCTTTCAAGGCCAATGACAGTGATGTTATCAAAAGATTTTTTTGCCGCACAATCGTCGGTAGTAGTTATTTTAAAAGGCAGTATGAGCGTTTCATGTGGCAAAAGAATTTTTGAAAGTACTACTTCGGCATCAATGACTTGTAAGTGTGCTTCTCTCCTTACTACATTGCCTTTGTGAAGATCACGAATTCCAAAGAGGTAGCAATAAGCAATGAGTATCCCAAGATTATAAGCATGGGAGCTTTGGTCGTTTCCTTCCTCAGCCTCCACAATTTGCTTTGAAAATCCGCAGTCATCACTTTCCAAATGGACATCAAGATTGAAGAGAACTTTAGCTGTTTTTGGCCCAAAAATATTTTTGATAGGACTATTTTTTCCAAAGAAAAACCATTCCCAATAAATAGGGCGAGGCTTCTGAAAATAAATTTCAGAAGCTCGTTCTATTTGAGTCACATGCTGTCCAAAATTGTGTAGGTCTGCATCGATTTTCATTTTTAATAACTACTTGTGCCACCTTCAAATAATTCCGCTTCAGCTTCAATTGCTTCTAAATTAACACTAATAACGTTTTCCATAGTAGCTCCTTTTCTAAAGATATCTTCACTGGTCACTTGTGTGGCAGTGTTTTTAAATCTGAGTTGTTCCCACAATAGAGGTGTCATTCAATAGGTCCTTTCGTAAGCACCTTACACCTAATTTTTTGGCCCTGCTGTATATTTCTGAATCGCCTGCAAGACCAGAAACAAAAATACTTTCAAGGGCCAGGCCATGGTGTTCAATGAGATCAAGGCCATTAAAGGATTCATCTTTTAAATCGTAATCAAAAAAATAATGGCGTGATCCATATTCACCATGGCCGTTTTCATCCATCCAAGTATTAAAGTCGTCTGGGTTTAAAAAGTGATGAACTTGAAGGATAGGAAGTCCGCTGCGCTTGAATTTTGATTTCCAAATTTCGTGAATCAATTTGTCATCATCAATTACTAATAAAGTTGAACCTTCATTAATTTTAATTTCCCCTACAAATTTATCAGCATCTTCAAATCGTGGAATTAGAAGTGTGACTGTCGTTCCATGCCCCAAGGTTGAGTCAATTTTGATTTTACCGCCAATCTTTTCGAGGGTTTCTTTCGCATGAACAAGGCCGATACCTGTACCGTTCACTTTTCCATAAGAGCCACCTTCGTCCATAAGTTTTTCTAAAATATCAAAAGGGATACCCTTACCGTTATCTTTGATTTGAATTTTAATTTGGCGATTGTTCACATTTACTTGAAGGGCAATTACGCCGTCGTTATCTTCAATAGCTTCAACTGAATTATCAATAAGATTGTCAATTACGGACTGAAGTTCGTTGGTCTCGGCCCTTAAAGAAATGCCATCTAATTTTTTTGTATCATCAAAAATCATCTGGAGTTTTAAGTTATGGTGGTACTGTTTCCGCTTCATCTCAAAAGCATTGGATACGATAGGCATCAAATGGATTTTTGGCGAAGTCATTTCGATTATACCTGGGGTTTTATTGCCATCTTTCTTGGCCTTAAGCAGATTCACAGATACATCACGAATGGAGTTCACGCACTCAATGAATTCTTGTTTATCAGAAGTTGCTAAATTTGAAAGTGAGCTGATCTTTAATTGAAGAGTGGCAATAGCTCCCTTGATGTTATGGGCCACTTGTTCCGCCATCTTCACACGACCGCGATCAAAGTTAACAGTTGCGATGTGATCCTCTAGTTTTACAATTTCATTTAAAAGAAGTTCGATTGACTGGCTTAGATCATCAATCTCTGTAACATTCGCAGTATCAAAAGGCGGAGGGGTCTTTGATGATTCTGGAAGTTTACTGGCAACATTTTTAAGCCACGACACTCGCAGCTCTAAAGGACTGGTAATTGCTGCGATGGTTTTTTTCATCCTGTGAACAAGGGAGAAGTAGACCAGAATAATAAATAGCTCAAAAACTAAAAGCTCTATCCCACGAATGATGACAAGTTGTTTAAGGCCTATTTGGACTTCGGCATTGAGAGTCTGACCAGATGGTAAAGCTACATTTTTATTCACGTCCGTATAGAGAAATTTGAATGGTTGCAACTGTCCCGCATGAGCGATTAATTTACCATCAATAAAAATGTCAATTCGCACGTCAAGGTCTTGGGTTTCTTTCCATGCCTCAGCAAAACGTGAGATTTCTTTGTCAACATCACCAACATTTTGAGCATTGATTCCGGCCTGGGCAAGCCCTTCAGCATGTTTCATTAAAAAATGGGTGGCGTGTTCTTCCACTGCTCGTAACGAGTAATAGGAAAAGATGACAAGTACTACGGCCGTAGTGCCAAGACTTAGCAGTAGTGCTTTTCGTAGGTTGTCGTGAATAATAGAGTAAATACTTTTAATCTTCATTTTTATCTCATCTCAATACTTTCAACTGGCAATGTATGGTAGCCCATTGAATGTGATGGAATCGATAAAACTTTATCGCTCCAAAGTCCTGATGCTTCCGAACCAAAGAAAAGAGGGATAACCGTAAAATGGCGTAAAATCTTTTTTTGAATTTCCTTGTAACCTTGTTCCCGTTGTTTTGAATCAAATATTTGGATAACAGATAAAAGAGCTGCATCTACTTCGGGATCGTTTACTTGAAAGTAGTTTGATTCATAATTGCCTTTAAAATATGTGAGGACAGAATAACCATCTGGATAATCGATACTTTTCCGGCCAACTACTGCTTGGGATTTTTTTTGAAACATTCGGCCAAGCTTTTCACTTTTTGAGAGCGGCACAATTTTGAGATCAATTTTTGGGTGTTGCCATTTTATTTTTAAAAATTCCACGATCTTCTGTTCAATTTCTGAAGTTTTTTCGTACTCAAGTTCGATAGTGACCCTTGCCCCGGTATAATTCTTTATGTTTTTTAAATCTTTGACCTGAAACTCTTCAAGCTCACCTCGTAGGCCCTTTGGAATAAGGCCATAAGCAGGTGTTAAAGCTTTTTCATTAAGTTTTTGGACTAACTCTTTTGTGTCAATCACTGAGTATAAATAAGTTCTTAGTTCGCTGGAAATCAACTTCGGATTTAAAATGACAAAGGCCTCGCCCGTGACTTCAGTGGGAGTGGCGGCCCATCCCTTTTTCAAAAGCTCTGCTTTTTCTGAATCAGTTACCTTGTCGTGATCAAGTGTATCTGTGACTCCTTCCTTTGCAAGGAGGACGGGATTTTTATCACTAACGATATAAGAAACAGTTTTTGGAGGATTCTTGCTATCAAGCGGATCAGATCGCCATTTTTCAATAGTGAGGCCAGTCTGATCGAGAGTTTTTATAATTTTATATGGCCCACTAAAAATGCCCTTGGCCGTAAAATCTAAAATATCATTAAAATTTTGAAGTGGTAATATCGCACAGTCAGTTACCGCTAACTGAATTAAAAATAGGGCCGAAGGTTTTGAAAGTCGAAACTCTATTATATCGGGAGCAATAACTTTGATGCCAAGATCATTGATATTTTTTGTCTTTCTAAATTTGGTGGTTCCTTCAATATAAT
>JAQTTZ010000200.1 GCA_028710485.1 Bacteriovorax sp.
CAGCGAATGGGTCGTAGTCTGCGCTTACTATGCGATGTATATGGCTGCTTCAGCCACTCTCGCCAAGATAAGCTACAAAAGCAAAAATCACACAGCAACAGTTCTTGCTCTTGAAACGTTCTTTGTAAAGAAGCAATTATTGGAAGAAAATTATCTTGATATGATTGAGAAAGCCCAGTTAGAGAAAGAATATGTGGATAATCTGAATCTTGCTAGAGACAGAAGGGAAATAGCGCAATATAGCGTCACAAAAGAAACGACAAGAAGAATTGCAGAAGAAATAAAGGAAGACGCTTACAAGTTTGTAGAGCGGATGGAGAAGTTGGTTACTGATCTGGAACGCTCTGATTATGAGCGATCATAAGGCTTAGAAAAATGGATTGCTCGGAAATCGTGGTTCGTCTGTCTAATGAGAGATGATCTAAAAAATTGGTTAGAACGATCAGAAGATTAACTTTTATTTTTTCCTCCATAGCTTCAGTTGTGTTAAAAATGATGTCGCCCAACTCTTGACACCAACCAATCAAGCTAATAAAACAGCATCAATGATGAGCAGGTTATCATACCTAGTATATAATCTATAGATTTATATTTAGTCATTTCCTTTTCCCAAAAGCATTAAATTAACTAGATCCGCGCCTGAGGCTGACTTAATTAATTGGTCGCCTTTAAGCATATCATTGACAATGTCTTTTAAATAATGAACTTTGATTCCCAATTGCTCAAAAATTTCCAATTCTTCAGGAAATTTCACCTTATTTACTACCAATTCAAAAGACCAATCTCCATCATAGAGAGAATTTCTTATTTGCATTTTTTTATTTTTTAAAAATTTCTTTTCAATCCAATTTTTAACGCAATCTTTCATTACTTCAGGTGTTCTCCTCCGCATGCTCATGGGAGCCACACCAAGTTTCTTTTGCAAGTCTTTCGTAAGGGGGGTTAAATAACTGACTGGATTTATAGATGCCTGCACTTCTATGTGACGAAATTTCAGCTGACCCTTATCATTTGGATTAGTAGCAAGTATATCAATCTCATCAACACCGGCCCTGATTCCACGAATAGTGAAATAACCTTGGCAGTTAAGCCATTCTTCAACGACCTCTTCAGCAAGTAAGGCCATCTAATTCACACTCTCCTCCACAATCTTTATCTCTTCACCTGTCAGCCCATACAACTCATAAACCATCTGGTCAATCTGCTTATCGACAACGTTAATCTGTCTTTCATAAAGCTCTTTGTCACGTTCCGTTCTTGCATCGTGGTACTTCTTCTGTAGTTCGAGCATGTTTTCAACTAGAGAAACGGGTTTATCGTGTTGGGATTTTCAGTAGGGTTTTTTTAACTAGAATATTCTTCATCTATTTCCTTGGTTATCTCCTTCAACTGAGACAAGTGCTCGTTGATAAAATATGCAAATATATATGCTGTTTTATCATTTATTCTTGCCTCTTTTTTAGCTATCAACCTGTCAAAGTATAGTTCCAGTTCTGTAATTGGGTATTCCAATAATTCATAAAGGTATTTAATAGAATCATATGTATCTATTTCGATGCCTCTTTTTTGAAGAGACTCTTCTAGTTTATCCATAACTTCTTTTACTAGTTTTACGTGTCTCAGACCAAGTTTTGCATTATCTGATTTCCCGATATTTTGAAATATTTTTTCGATGTAATATGAGAAAGCATTTGGGAACACAGCTTCTAACTTTTCCATTTTGAACTTCTCCTTATGTGCTTTTTCTTCAGTCTTCAAAGCATTTATAACCTTTTTTAATATCTCTGATAAATATCTCCTTTGTTCATTGATCAGGTCAATAACCAAAATATCCCTAAATGTTGTTTTATTATTTTTATAGTCTGAAATTAGCTGAAACCCTGATTTGGTGATGGAGGCTTGGGATATAAAATGATAGGACTTATAATTTGACTTATAATTTCCCCTTTTAGTTGGGTGCCCAATACTATCATTTCTAATATCACGGATTTCCTTGAGTTTTGGGTGTGAGGCTAAATTGTTTGGGAGCCCCAAGGATTCGCACATGTTGGTTATGGCGTCTTGTTGCAGGAAAAGTGCTTGGAGTACTCCATACAATCTCAAATATTTCTCTCCATTATCGGTGCCAAATTCACTATTGATGTAAGCAGATATGGCCGAGTCAGAATCTTCAATTACAACTAAAGAGCTGCATAGTTGATTCCAGAACTTGTGATTTTTCAAAAGATTAACTTTCTTTCTCGGTTCATTGATAAAATCTCGAATCTCTTGTGTATATTTATACATTCGGAACCCTGCTGCGCATAACTTTGATATATCTGAAGTACTTCGTATATTTTAAAGCCTCAGTCAGATACCATCACCACCCCACCACCTTTATCTCCTCTTCCGTCAATCCGTACAACTCATAAACCAGTGTATCAATCTGTTTATCGACAAGTTTTATCTGCCGATCATAAAGCTCTTTGTCTCGTTCCATTCTCGCATCGTGATATTTCTTCTGGAGTTCGAGCATATTTTCAACCAAAGCTACGAGTTTATCGTGCTGTGCTTTTTCGGCAGGGTTTGAAAAGTCTATAGTTCGAATTGGTAAGTTTTTCAACCAATGAAGTCTAATTTGTGGAAAAGTATCTTTCTTTGAGAATGGATTAGATTTCAATAAGTAATTTGATAAACTCGAATTCAAGATCCCTAAAATTAATTTTAGGTTAACCCCTGAATCTAATTCTTTTTTTGAAACGCTAAAAAGGCTCTGTTCATAATAATAATTCTGATCATCTAAAGTTGCCACGACTTCATTACCTGTTTTTCGAATTACAATTTTTGGTCGTTTGAAAATAAATTCCTCTCTCAATCTTATATCGGTCACTTTATGCTTTTCTATTTTATTTTTATCCCTGCAACAGAACCATCCATTCCACTTAATATGATATTTCGCAATATCTTTGCCTTTAATCATAGGAAAAAAGCACTCTTCAATCCTTTTTTTGCTAAATGCAAAAGATTTTGCAGGACCTACGACTTTGACACCGTCTTTGACAAAGCAAATTGAATCTAAAGTTTTGGATTTGCTATTGATCTTGTTTAAAATAATTTCGTTAGATTCGTCAAAATAAATATCGATAATAACATCTTTCGATTTCAATAGTGACTCTTGGTTTATGAGATTTTTTTGTTCTAAATTTTCTTCTTTGAATCTACTTTTATTATCAACTTCAAAAACTTCAATTTCAAAATTCTTTTTAGAGTTTTGAAATATAGAAATAACGTTATCAACTGAAGCATTAAAAACACTTTTTCTTATAGAGACAATTCTAATTAAAGAGAAGTTTTCTAAAAGATATCTTCTTAATCTTGTTGCTTGTTTAATAGATAACCAAGTCTGTGGGGTTATAATAGATAAGTATCCATCCATTTTTAAAATTTTTATTCCACGTTCCATGAATAGATGAAAAATTTCATATTTTCCTTCTGAAGACAAAAACTTTGATTTTATATACCGCTTCTCTTCATTTGAAAAAGCTGTTGATCTTCCTAAATAAGGCGGATTCCCAATGACTGCGTCAAACCCGCCACGCTTCATAATTCGCCCAAACCCTTTCACATCGTCATTCCAATCGAAGACATTGATTCGCCTCGCCTCATCCTCGTCGAACAGTTTTGTCTGCTGAGTTTCGTAAAAATCGGGTCCGATTAACGAATTCCCACACTTGATATTATCCTCAAGATTTGGAAGCACACCTTCCAGCCCCAATTTCACCTGCTGGTCGATGCTCTCCCTGCTTTCGTTCTCAAGCACCTTCAGCAGCAGGCTCAATTTCGTAACTTCAACCGCCTGCTGGTCAATATCAACGCCGAAGATATTGT
>JAQTTZ010000201.1 GCA_028710485.1 Bacteriovorax sp.
ACTGGATCAATACTAAATTTTAGAGAGTTGATGACGATAAGGTCATCGTACGAGAGCTTGAAAGTTCAAAAAGCTTTGTGATTCAGACAAGTTCATGAAGGCACCCACTGTCAAAAGAGTAGAGCCACAATTAAGCCCATCAGAGAAAGTGTGAGACAGTTAGAGACAGAATGAACTGTTTGGATTTGCGTAAGTCATCGAAACCTAAACGTTTAATTAGAGAGAGTTTTTGAAGTAGAACAGCCGATACACCAAGATCTTCATGTTTCAGATGGAGGAGACGGGCAGATTCGCACTGCCGGCTTTACGGTTTTGCAAACCGTTCCATTGGACTGCTCTGGCACGTCTCCACAATGAAATTATTAAAAGGGATTTTGCATAAAATCCCTTTATATGTCAATGAAAATTAAGGTGTTTAAGCTTCGCGGATGACGTATTTGTCTTTTCCATCGTCCACCATTTCTTTAAGTTCTTTACCAACCTTAAAAAAAGGTACTTTCTTAGGTGGGACTTTTACGATTTTACCGGTCTTGGGATTGCGGCCTTCGTAGGCCTTGTAGTTTCTATTAGCAAATGATCCAAAACCTCTGATTTCGATTCTTTCGTCTTCATAGAGGGCCTTAATCATACTATCGAAAGTAATGTTAATAATGGTCTCAGCTTGCTTGTGAGTCAGGTTAGCTTGCTTTTCAAGTGCTGCGATCAAATCTGCCTTAGTCATGGCCTATCTCCTTAAACATTTATATTCCGCATAAACAATATCGGACGGAAGTCGTGGAAACTTTAGTCGCCTCCATTTTAAGGCATTAGAATATGGTACACCCCTAGATAAGCACTTGAAAAGAGTCTTCAATGCAAAATATATTTGATCTTTTTGGTGATAGACCGATGATATAAACAATATGGAGTATCGTTTTTCAAAAAATAGACCTGAGATCGTTAAGACGCTGGCCAGTAGACTTACCGCCGAGTGCTCGTTAACCGTTTGGCAAAAGAAAGCTGATGGCTCTCGAAATTTAATGGAAAAAATGATTTTTCATGCTCTCTTTCCTGATGAAGGTGTTTTTACTTTAAAAGTTAATAAGGAAAACTCAGCGCATATTGATCCAAGCAAAGAAATTTATTTCTTATTGGAGGAGCACGATTTTATTTTTAAAACAAAAATGGCCATGGATCAAAAAGAGTTTATGACTCTCCAAATTCCAAGGGAAGTAAGGCTTAAAGAATTCAGGATTCACGAAAGAAAATATTTTACGTTAGAAGAAAAAAAATTTGTTGAAGTCGTTTTTTCCGTAAAAAATGCTGATCACGAAATCACCCTTTCTTGCCCGCTGGTTAATATTTCAGAAAGTGGCGCGTGCATAGTTGTTTCAAAGGAGACTATTAGTAATATTGATTTTAGTGCAGACGTGCTTCTAAAACTTTCTGCTGATTTTCAATCGGCCGTGATCAGAAATGCCAGAATCTTTATTAAAAAGAATTTAAACAATGATGAACTCTACGCCATCGGGGTTCAATTTCAATAGGCAGCTCTCCTTCCCTCTTGCCCACTATTTTGGGCGGATCACAGTCGCTCTATTTTCACCATTTCCCCCAACCGGTCCTTTTAAATAGCTAATAATCCAGAGCTTTTTCACTACTCTCCAAATAGAAAGTTCACCCTTATAAAAGTCGATTTAAAATAGACTAGTAAGGAAAAGAAAAGACTAAAGTTTGACCACTTTAAAGTCGATTCGATTACTAGGAGAAATGGTTAAATCACATGAAATTGCTAAAGATGCCCGCATTCATTTTATTCACCACTGCATGCCTTTTGCTTGCTGCTGGCTGTGTCACTGATCCAGGTGTTTCAAAAAAACGCGGACTCGTTAATGATTTCTCCATTACTAAAAACACTATTGGTTGTGGAATTAATTTTTTAATTTTATCTCAGCCTGGTGTTTGTACTACGAACTGTTCAAGTGCCACGACTGCCACGACAAACGGCACTCATTTGGCCAGTGCCACTGAACTAACAGCTGCGAAAACTGCAGCAGATACAACTCTGCTCGCTAAAATAAATGGTTCGGCCGGTCTATGTATTGATGATGTCATCATAGTTGCTCGTCCAACAAATCAAATTGATATCAAAAGTGATTTTTGTTCTTGCATCAATGGAAAATCGGATCTTATTAGTGACTGTGCTGCGACCTGTGCTAGCAAGGCCACGACCACGACACCTACTCTATTTTTAAATACCATTATTGGAACTGATATTGCCCTCAATACCAAACTTGGAAATCTTTATAACTGGTGCAATGTTCAGCTTGACGGTGACACTACTACTCCACAATGTTTTTTGAGTGCAACTGATGGTTCAACAACTATAAATAATATCCCAGTCACTCTTAATGTCGGTAGCAACTCCCTCACGGCCAATATTCAAAGTCTTGCCCTTGATAGAACTTATATTGTAAAAATTATTGAAGGAAAAACTGGATCAAATGCTCAGTCCAAAGAATTCCAGCTTCGTCGTAAAACTCAAACCATAGAAGACACTACTCAATTGGGAGCACTTAAAGTCACACCAATCAATCAATATACTTGTATGACTTATGGTGGAACTGTTAATACTGCAGGACAAATTTTAAGAACTTCTTACGCCCGCGTTTTTTATTATTTCGCTTCGAACGAAACGCCTCCACCAATTCCGCCAGCTGGTGGAACAAATCAATCACAAGTCGTCTGTCACGATGAACAACTTCATCCTGGAAATGACAGTGCGGAATACCCTCGCTTGGAAATGATTCCACAAGCATTAGCAATGTGGGATAAAGCTGATCCGCGATTTGTAAATTTAGACAACACAGGCTTTATCATCAATAAAACTTTAACCACCAGACTCTATGCTGAATATGGTGTACAAGCGTCGATTGATATTTTTAAACTGATCAATTATCCAAACCGACCTACAACCACATCTACTTCGACTGCTAATATTCCGTTAGGCTTTATGATGGTGCCTTTTACTGATAAGGCCGGAAAAACTTTTTGTCCGACTCAAACTGATTTCAATAGCAGCGATCAACCGCTCTTTAATCTTTTGAAAGAATATATGGATGACACCGAAGGATTGTTTCTGGCCGAAAAGGAAGCCGAGACCATTCAGGATGGGAATTCTTCTAAAATAATTTACGGAACAATGTTTGTCACTGAATCTACAGTTAAAACTTACGGATTTTATATTGAAAACGGTTTAAAAATTAAGGCCACTCAATCATCTATGAACACTAAGACTATTTATTACTACTGGCCGACCAGCACTACGATGGATCCACTGGTTCAAGGAAATAGAAAACTCTTTACAGTAAGATCCCCTAACACCTTAAACGGCAACGTTCCAACCGGGCAATCAACCACAGCGGTAACGACAGATAAACGCATTGGGTGTGTTCCTAAGTCATCGATTTAAAAAAAAGTTTTCGACGCAATCCTAATCATTGGCTTAAGCTCGGCGCTAAAGAAATAAAGCACGATTGCAAAACGAAGAGAACTGATGATTAAAAATCGTAAAAACCAAAAGCCAAGGGCATTGGCGATACTTCGTCCTTCTTCTTTCATAAAACGCTTTAACAAGAATGCCAGTAAAATGGTTGTAAGCATAATTCCAGTAAAACTGATCAGACGGTCTTGATCATCGATGATACGCGCCATGCTTGGAATGGCCTCTTTGTCTTTTATAAGGCGAACTGTGAATACTACGAGCTTTGGGAAACGATTAATATAATCTTCTGCTGATGAGCCTTTAGTGTTATCTCTCAAGAGCTGTACCAGTTCCCTCTCGCTCATTTTTTGCAGGGGCCCTAAAGTCACCTTCAACGCTTCG
>JAQTTZ010000202.1 GCA_028710485.1 Bacteriovorax sp.
AAGAGTGCTGAATATCTTTTTTTTGTTCTGAATTTAATTCTCCAAGCCAATCCTCAAACTGATTTATGATCTTATTAAATCTCCTGGTCTTTGCTTCAAACGGCGGCTGAGCTTCCTCTTCTAGGCTTTTTGTTTTTCTATCAAATTCCAATCTATTGGATTCAAGCTGTGAAAAAGTAAGCTGGTCAACAAATCGCTGGGCACTTGGTTCAAAAATAACCAGAGCTTGATCAAATATTTTTCTTAATCTCAAATCATAGGAAGCTATTTTCTCGCCATTAAAAATTTTAACTTTTGCAATGTCCCTCTCAATCAAAGTTAACTCTGATGATATTTGGGGATAGATAAGTTTTCGGACATTTTCAATATCTTTTTTTAATGATTCTTTTAAAAGTTGAGATTGAAGACTTCTAGTATCGAAATAATGATCTAATTGACGGGTTATATAGGTGTCTACCCAATTGGCGGCAAATTCAAATCTTGCGCAGGCAAAAAATAAAAATAAAGGTGAAAGAATTGAAACTGATAATAGTTTTTTCACAATATCAATTGAACAAACTTGAAAGCAATATTCAAGGGCACGAGCAGCGATGTTTAAAACTATCTAATGAAGCACTAATCGAGATGGGTCAACTTACCTCATGCCAATAAAAACTAGATATGTACTTTCAGTAACAAAGAAATGGCATGGGCCATGCTCTGCTAATAGTATCGTTATTAATGAAGGAGATTTATATGATCTTTTTGCCCATTATGCTTTTTATCTTAGCAGCGGTTGCTTTTCTTATTGGAACGTTCGGGGTTGCGGCAATATCAATTCAAGCAATACAAATTCTTGCCGTGGTATTTCTCATTTTAGGCGCCATTAGCTATATTGTTAAATCAAGCAGAGAAAGGAAACGTCGAATACACCAATAGACTGTTATAGTCCTCAATTTACTCTCACACTTTCAGTATTAAAATACCCATTCAAAAATAAAATCCTCGGTGATATTTTAACCTCATTTAAAATATTGAGCGATATTTATTAGGCCATAAAGTCACCGATTCATTTGTTTTTTTCAATAATTTTTTATTGTTATCAATTATTTAACTTTCTTTGACATTGGCACAAACACTGCTCTTCGTACTGGTACAACTTGGTTGAAATAAACAGAACGTATTAGTAAAGATTATGTATTTTTTAAAAATATCAGCATTAGTATTATTTTTTGCACTAGCAGCTTGTTCAGAGCTATCAGCGCTTGAGTTAAGTTTTAATAATGAATCCATTAAAGAGACAGCTTTATTTCTTAAAGGAAATGATGCTTCTATCCGCGGGGATTACCAAACAGCGACTTCTATTTTTAGAGATCTGCTTAAACTCCAACCCAATGATAATTATTTAAAAAGAAACCTGTCAATTGAATTGATTCGCAATGGAGAACTTAAAGAAGCAGAAACTATGCTAGAAGCAATTTTGAATGGGCCAGATAATCCAGACGAATCGATAAAATTAATTTTAGCGGGCGTTTTCGATGCTCGCGGCAAACCAGAACAGGCACAAACATTATACCAAGACATTATTCAAACAAGTGCAAATATCGAAACGGCCTGTTTATATTTAGCAAAATCTTTTCTAAGAGAAAAAAAATATAATAAGAATTATGCTGTTTTTTCAAAATGTGAAAGAAAATATATAGCAGATCCAGCTTATGCTTTCTACAGAGGAGAAATTGAATCAGGAAGGGGACATGCTTTACAAGCAATTAAATATTTTAAAAAATCTGTAAGTATGAATCCTTCATACTTACAATCAGTTTTGGCACTCGGTGACTTTTATGAAACCAAAGAAGACTTAAGGTCTGCTTTGAAAACTTACAAAGATTTTTTAACAATCGCCGGCAACAGCACTAATCTTGCTGTTTTGTCTCGTATCGTGACACTACTTTTTTCGATGGAAAAAAATACCGCAGTTATCCCTTACGCTGAAAAATTATGTTCGATTGATAAGTCTGATCTAAATTTGAAAGTGCATCTAGGTCTGCTCTATTCAGATTCTGGACGATATATTGAAGCAATTGAGCTTTTTGAAGAAGTTTTATCGATTGTTCCTGATTCCGAAAAAGTTATTTACTATCTTGGTGCCCTCAATCAACAAATAAATCACTCTCAGGAAGCAATTAAGTATTTCAAACGCATACCGGAATCATCCGCTTTCTATGGAAATGCAAAGAAGAAAATTGAAAATATCCTCGGAGTTCAAACAAAACAGTGGGCCTCACTTCTTAAAGAATTTAATAAATTGGACAATCGAAAATGACAACCTTGAAATCCATTCGAATAGACTATAGGTTAAATTATCTGCCACCGGCATAGAAATTGCTTCTTTTTTAGAAGGAGGATTTTTATGAAAAAAAATATTATATCTGGAATTTTGTTTTGTTTTATAACAACGATATCTGGGAATACTGCATTTGCAGATATACCTGAGGAAATGCCTTTAACTAGTGCCTCTGCAGAGCTTAAGTCGGCAATGAAAAAATTATGGGAAGACCATCTGGTTTATACCCGAAATTATATTATAAGTGACTTGGGCAATCTTGGTGATAAGTCTAAAATTGCGGAAAGGCTCTTACAAAACCAGGCCGATATCGGAGATGCAATTAAGCCCTTCTATGGAGACGAGGCCGGTAATAAATTAACTTCTCTATTGAAAGAGCATATTGTGATTGCAACAAAAGTGGTTGATGCGGCCAAAAACAATCAGAAAAAAGATTTGGCCAAGGCCCGCGCAGATTGGATAAAAAATGGAGATGCGATCGCGTCTTTTTTAAGTAGCGCGAATCCAAATTGGATCAAGAGTGAGATGAAACACATGTTAGGGATGCATCTTGAATTAACAACAGATGAGGTCGTTTCAAGACTTAATAAAAATTGGGCCAAAGATATAGCTGCCTACGATGCTGGACACGTGCATATGTTTATGTTTGCCGATGAACTGGCAAAGGGAATAGTAAAACAATTTCCCGACCAGTTTAGAGATTCAACTCCTATACAGGTAACCAACGACACGAAAGGCGCTCAGGCGCCAAATTATACAACCAAATAAGGCATGGCCCGAAGATTTAGTTTTCTTGAAGTTTAGATGCTAACTCTGCAATGGGGATTTTGAATGAATACTTTGTTTGAATCTACAACACTTGGAAAAATAAAATTAAAAAATAGAATTGTGATGGCCCCGATGACGAGAAGTCGAGCAGTCAACAATCTTGCAAACGAATTAATGGTCACCTATTACGGACAACGTTCAGGTGCAGGACTCATTATTACTGAAGGTGTTTCTCCTTCAATCAATGGTCTTGGTTACGCTCGCATTCCGGCCTTGTATAATGCCGATCACGTTAAAGGCTGGAAGCTTGTTACGGATGCTGTTCATAAAAATGATTCTAAAATTTTTATCCAATTAATGCACGTTGGACGAGTCAGTCATTTAGAAAATCTTCCTAAAGGAGGAATCGTGCTAGCACCTTCTCCAATTACGACTCCGGGAGAAATGTGGACTGATACCAACGGAATGCAACCGCATACTCCACCAATTGAGATGACCGAAGTTGATATCCAAAATGCCATCAAAGAATATGCTCACTCTTGTGAGCTCGCTGCAGCCGCTGGTTTTGATGGTGTTGAACTCCATGGCGCCAATGGATATTTAATTGATCAGTTTTTAAATACAGCATCTAATCATAGAAAAGATCGTAAGCGGAATATAAACCCGCCTTTCATAAGCCATTTTTCCCATGATAATGATCTTAACCGAAAAATTTCATGGAGGATTTTTAATGGATTTAAAATCAAAACAAAACTGGCTAACTTTTCTTGAT
>JAQTTZ010000203.1 GCA_028710485.1 Bacteriovorax sp.
CGATGAGAGCTTTAATAAGTTGCTCGAAGATATTATGAAAGATGCGAAATATAAAAAAATGATCGAGCTGTCGGCGAAAGAGAAGCTGATGGAAGAGGGGATGGTAGAGACAGACATGTGCTATACCCTACTTTTTAATGATAAGGTGCGGACTGTTGCCAAAGATTTTTTACAAGAGTTTAAGTTGTTTGATAAGAGAAGTTCTATACAGTAGTTAAGGTTAGCTGGTTACAGCTTCTCTCGATACCGGTTTATTTTTTCATGGATTCGTAGCTCAGCTGGATAGAGCAACCCCTTCCTAAGGGGTAGGTCGTAGGTTCGAATCCTACCGGGTCCGCCATTTTTCCAGAAAGAGAGTCACTACAAGTTTTGCAAAAAGCCTACAAAAATTGGCCCCCATTACAGGAGGCCTTACTTACTAAGAATCTTTTCTAACAACAGAGCATTTTAAGTACATAGATCCATGCCCATCTACTTTGCAAGAAATATCATGGCCATCAACAGGGTCATCTAATAAGCGAATTCCCTTCACTTTTGTTCCAGACTTAATCGTTTCACCACCGACCTTTAAATCTTTGATCGTTCTTACCGTATCACCAGATTGAAGTTGTACTCCATTAGAGTCTAAAAATTTTGGACCAGCGACAACTTCTTCAGATGCTTCAGCTTTCTCCAATGTCCATTCGTGAGCACACTCTGGACATATCCATAAATTTCCATCTTGATAACCATAAGGCGAATTGCATTTCGGGCAGACTTGACTTTCATCTGACATATAAAAACCTTTGTATAAAATTAGTAAGGAAGCAGTTTAGTTCTTATTTTGCTTTTCTTTAAGTACCGGTGCGTTATCAAGACACTAAAAAAATAAGTTTTTGAATGATTCAAACAAAAAAGTCAGTTATTATTTTTTGATCAACGTGCGACACCAAGCTAGATGCAAGTCGAAGATCACCGGAACGACAGCCGCTTCGTTGATTCCATCGCCTGTCATCGCGACGATTTCTCCCGAGGCCATAGAGATAATAGGTTGAAAAACTTTGGATTTTTGTTAAGCCTTTTCAGGCTTTTTAATATTGAATTCGCAACTTATTCTTGAAAGATATTACTTTCTAGTGTTTAAACTTTTGATTTTTTCGCTTAAGCAATCAAAAATAAAAAAGCTGAATCAAAGTCCGGCCATATGATTTTCTTTCGTCTTTCCGATCAAGATTTTTATCGAAGATCAGTGGTTTAATTATTTCATAAGATCTTTAATATTATCAGGGGCAGTACAATCCATTGTTTCCAAATGATTTTGTACATAACGAAAATATCCATTTCCAAAAAACATATGGCCTTCATATGATGCTAATTCTAACTTTTGTCCTTCTCCTGAAGCACTATAAAGAGAAATGCCATATCCCTCACTATATTCTGTCCATGCTGGACTTAAAAAAAGACGAGAATTAGTGGTGCCATTAAAAGTTTCTAAACTATAAAGAACAATTAAATCAGAATACTTACCTTGTTTTTTCATTTTTTTTGGCTTAATTAGCTGGTAACCGGCGTTGTCTGATTTGCAATCCATAACGACGTCATATTCACTGAAATTTAATTCCGAAGAATGAGAATTAAACGCCATAAACGCAATCATAAAAGTAAATAATATTTTCATTTGATAACCTTCTTCAATTTAAATAATTCAAACACGCTAACTTAACCATATGCCACTTAATATCTTATGTGTAAAAAAGTAATGGTTCTGGGGTGACATCATTATATGAACTCTTGGCCTTCGATAACAAAAAAGTGCCTTTTCAATTTACGGGCAGTTGGTTTAGGCTATGAGCCGAATGACGAAGAAATGGTGAACGAAGTGCATTCCGGAACTATTAGTTATTAATCTGAATATCTCATTGTCAATTTCAAAAAGATGTAATTTTTATAGCAAGTGATGATTTTACAATCTTTTTTCTGGGTTAATGCTAAATAGCTATTACTTTAAATTAAAACAACCATAAGTGGAGAATTTATGAAGATTTTATTAGCAGGATTTTTAGTATTAGGATGTTTCTCGGCATATGCCGACATTACCGTAAACTGCACAGTTAAAGATAGAATAAAAACAATTAGTCGTTTTACAAAAAAATTAACTGGAGAATCGCAGTCATGTGGAAGAGATAGTGCTACTGATTGGAAAGCTCAATCTTTTGTAATTTCTTCAAAAGCAATGGAAGACTTATCTATATCTGTTGGTACTCAAACTGATCCATGTATGAATGAGGGACCAGGAATCGTTGTAAAAGTAGGTGGCGAAGGTTTAAAATTAGAGAATATAAATGATCTTAATGATTCTTATAGAACAAGCGCGATTTTTCAATCAGACGATATTACAAATATGAAAGGAGCTACTCTGTTTTCTTTTAGAGGATTTGACAATAGAATATTATCACTTTCATGTGAAATTAAATAATTTTAAACACTAGAAAAAATCTCAACTCGTGTTTGCATGAGCTAAGACTTTCAATAAATTTCCCAATGGCCAGAGACCTCAAAAATCTCTGGCCATTTTTTCGTTTTAACTAGTTGGCAACATCATCGCATGCCCCACTTGGACGCCTGCGAGTTCCTTATAAGCTGCAATTGAGCTACCCGGATGACCTTTGATGCTCTTGGGAGTTGTCCGGTGAAAACTGTTAGTACTGTCAGAGTCGCCGCGATTGAAGCTAATTTTTGTATGCCCATCTGATCTTCTCCCGTTCTTCTTTTGTGAGATTAGTGTGTTTAAAATCATTTTCAACAAGTCGTGGATCGCGGTCTTTGATCTACCGAAATATTTTGCCAAATCTCGTTCCGTTTTCCTTGAATAAAGCGAAGGAGTGCCAGCTCCCTTAGATTCACTCTTGGCGCACACCATTCAATCTGATAAATTTTGGTTAGAGTGAGTGGTTCGTCCAGTCTAGAACGGCGCCCGCTTTTAAATAGTGCCTTCGATTCTTTTAATAAGCTCTGTGCGGTTATCAGAAACGATACGAGCCGATGAAGAGGAGCAACCTTTACCAATACTCAAAAAAGCCCGAGAGACTTGAGTTAAACCTTGTAATGACTATAATTTTAGGCAGATTATGAGCTTTAAGAGCTAGTTTATCATAGAAAAAACAGTTCTATATCTCCTTGATTTTAATGGTTTTATTTAAAAATCAGCCTCTCCCCAAATTTTGTCATAAATAACGGGTATATAATATCAAGCAGTATCTATCTTTAGGAGACGATTATGATGAAGTATACAACAAATTTAACATCTACCAACGAGCTGACTCAAGCGCAACTAAATGTCATCAAGGAATGGACGAGTGAAGAAGATGTTCTACGCATTGGAAATATTTTCAACCTCGACCATTCGCCAGTTTCACTTTTAGAATTAGCTTGTACGAGAAAAAATGCTCAAGAAAAACTCAGCGCAATGGTCTTGTCTAAGAAGAAAGCAATTTAAACAATTGCTATTATTTCTAAGTAATAAATTGTTTCATTTGAACTTCCAGTATAATGAAAAGCTTTTAGGATTATACTGACTGGGTAGTTCATTCCTTCACCATCTACAACATCTACGGAAATATCATTTATCTGGTTTTCTTTATCCATATCAATGATGGTTTTGCCATCATACAATTCTACAACTTTTGCCCTTAGTTTTGAACTTGGATTATGTTTCGGCTCTATGACCTTATTCAGTATGTTCTCAATTGGTTTAGATATACACACCTCTGAAAAGAATATTTCTTCTTGTTTTCCTGTTTTGATGTTTGTGATTACCGCACCTGGCCCGTTTGTGAATTTGGTGCTTGATTGATAATTTGGC
>JAQTTZ010000012.1 GCA_028710485.1 Bacteriovorax sp.
TTACGGCGTTTACTTAGGAAATGAATCAAACACATCTGCTCTTTTAAGAATAGCAGGATCAAATAGTGCAGCTAGACTGCTTCAAACTACAGATAACCAAATTGACCTTTTTGTTGCTGGCGATGCCGGCATAAAATGGGGAGCTAATATTCTTTATGCTGCTGGAAAAGATGAAACGGCAACAATTGAATCAAAAGATAGCGCCTTAGCAACTCGCTTTGGTGTTATTGGATCTAACTGGGATGCTCATGCAAATATTTCCTTAGTAAGTAAATCAGAGCGTAAAGATGGTGCATCTGCTGATTCTGAATTCAAAGGAAAACTTGGAGTCCATGTAGGTGGATCTTATAATATTGCTGCTGGAAAAGTATTTGGTTATGTAAAAACTTACGGGTGGGATCAAAGACTTGCGAGTGATTCAATGATTAAAGGGGATTTCACAAGTTATTACGTTGGTTATGGACGAGATATGACTGTGAATGGAAGTGATAAGCTATTTGCTTCACTCGGAGCTAGAAAAACTGATATTAACATTAAGTTTTCAACTAAAGCTGAAGTAAGACATCTTGTGATTCCTGTAACATTTGGTTACGAAGCTAAAGCAACTGAATGGTTAACTCTAAGAGGTTCTGTTATTCAAAACCTTTACGGTCAAAAAGATAACAAATTCGTAACAGACAACGCGGGGTTAAATGGATTGAATGCAGTTGCAAATGCAGTAGTAACTTCTGTTTATGGTTCTACTGGAAAGTCTACAGTTGCCAACTCAACTGAAGTAAATGCTGGAGCAACTCTAAACTTTGGTCAATTATCTATCGATGGCCTTATTGGTTTAACTAACACTACTGGTGGAGTTGATAATCCAGGAACTACTGTTGGTAAGACAGGGGTTCTTTCACTTTCAAATCTTGAAACTAAAGTAGCTGCGACTTTTAAGTTCTAATTTCTAACGAAACATAGTTTTTAGATATAAAAAGCCAGGAGTAATCCTGGCTTTTTTGTTTTCAAACTAGCTGAAAGAAAATGTCATCATTTTTTAGTCAAGATCTTGTTTGCAAATAGTTATGTCCATTCTACGATATCTCTTCAATTTGTAATTACAAGGATGGTCCAAATGAAGATATTCGCCCTACTACTTACGCTTTCACTAGCGACTTCAGCTTACGCAATTCCAAAAGCACCGTTTGATGCCCTTAAGGTAAAAAGTGCAGTTCAGTTTAATGATAATCAAGCTGCCTATGATTTCGAAGGTATCGTTAAGCTTTCAAACTGTTCAGGATCTTTAATTAGATTTTCTGGTCAGCCAACAACTTCAAAAGCACTGGTGTTAACCAATGGCCATTGTTATTCATCAGGCCCATTCGGTGGAATGATTAAGCCAGGTGAAGTTATTGTGAATTCACCAGTAAAAAGATCGATGAAGATTTTTGATAAACAAATGAAGCTTTTCCCAATTACGACTTCTAGAGTTGTATATGCGGCGATGACTGATACAGACATTACGATTTATGAACTTACTCAATCGTATGATGAAATTCAAAATAAATTTAATATTCAATCTTTTGACCTTGATACTATTAAACCAAGTCTTGGAACAAATATTGAGATTGTTTCTGGATACTGGGATCGCGGATACTCATGTGCAATCGACGCTTTCATTTTCAACTTGAAAGAAGGTGCCTGGTTGTTTAAAGATTCTATTCGTTATACTGCTACTTGCGATACTATTGGAGGAACTTCAGGATCTCCAATTATTGCAAAAGGTACAAGACACGTAATTGCGATCAACAATACAGCTAACGAAGGTGGTGCTCGTTGTACTGAAAACAATCCATGTGAAGTTTCAGAAAATGGAACAATTACATCAGCAAGAAATGCAAAATACGGACAACAAACTCACAATATTTATTCATGCTTAAGCCCAGACTTTAGCATTGATTTAGATCGTGCAGGATGTGCTCTGGCAAAACCTGCTAAGAATTAACTATTTGCTTTAAATACTGAAATCAAAAAGCCGCTGCTTTGTCAGCGGCTTTTTTTTGATTTAATACTTCCTTCTTGGAAGTGTTTTCAACAAGTTAATATTTTTTAAATCTTAAATTGGATGCAATCTCGGGAAATGTTATAATCATTTTCATGGGAGCTTATGTGTTTAACAATCAACCTTTCGATTCTTGGCTTAATAAAAAGTCAGACGATATCCTGTCTAAAGTTGATAGAGAAATGATCACAACTGAAGAGATGATCATTCTCGTTCTCAAGGCCCAGACCAATCATTTTTATCATACTGACATTGATTTGAAGAAAGGTCTTAGTGATGTTGATCACAAAATTGAATCTACTTCGGCAAATCTTGAAGAAAAGATTAAAAATATTGATCGCAAGCTTGATATTAGTATTGCGCATATTGATCACAAGCTTGATACAAGTATTGCGCATTTTGAAGAAAAGTTTATATTTCTAGATAAAAAGATTGATCAACTAGATTATAAAACTGAAAAACGATTTGAGCGTGTAGAGAATCAAATTGATTCCTTAAAATCTGATTTAAAAAGATTAGATATCAAAATTGATAACCGTTTTATGTGGATGATCGGAATTACAATCGCTATGTCGGGTGGGATTTATCTTAAATTATTTTTGGGTTAGAATCTATAATTCAATTTAAAAGTTCTGAAGTCTCCTGGAACCTTTGGGGGGGAAGTCTCCTGGAACCTTTTGGGTTAGGAGAAGTTGATTTGTCTTATGGCCTCGTAGGCTGCGGCGGTAGCTGCGTTCGAGAGGTTTAGCGAACGAATGTGTTCTGAGTACATTGGAAGAGTTATAAGTTTTTCTGAGTAGTCTTTTAAGATGTGATCATCAAGGCCCTTTGTCTCACTTCCAAAAATTAAGTAACAATCTTTTTTGAATTTAGCTTCGAAGTGAGTTGTCTTTGCAGTTATTGAAAAGAAAAACATTTGTTCAACTTCTGGCTTCTCATTAACTAAGAAGTCTTCAAAGTTTTCATAGGTTTTGATGTTTACATGTTTCCAGTAATCAAGACCTGCTCGTCTGACTGCTTTTTCTGTAATATCAAAAGCGAGTGGTTTGATGAGGATGAGTTCAAGATTAAGAGCAACGCAAGTGCGCCCGATACTCCCGGTATTACCGGGAATTTCAGGCGCTACGAGTACGATTTTAAATTGAGACATCTTGATAGTTTCTTGGTTTAGACGTTTTTAAGGTAATCAACAAGCGTTCTGATAATCAAACCAGAAGCACCTTTTGGTGAACAGTATGGAAGATGCCCTTGAGAGTCACCAATACCTGCGATATCTAGATGGGCCCAAGCGATTCCTGGTTCAACAAAGTATTCAACGAAGGCAGCACCTTTAGCAGATCCACCAAAAGCATTTGAACCGATGTTTTTTAGATCGGCGACAAGAGCTTTCAAATCATTTTTGTGTTCGTCTATGATCGGAAGTTGCCACATATATTCGTCTGTGTTTTTAGCTGACTTTAAAAGTGAGTCTGCAAGTTTTTGGTTGTTTGAGAACAATCCACAAACTTCGCTTCCTAAAGCAACTAGTACAGCTCCAGTTAGAGTGGCAGCGTCGATAATAGCATCTGGTTTATTATCACAAGCGTAGTTAACAACGTCACCAAGAACTAAACGTCCTTCAGCATCAGTGTTTAAAATTTCAACTGTTTTTCCATTTCTAGCAGTAACGATTGAATCTGGCATTGTTGCAAGGTGGTTTACAGCGTTGTCTGTGATTCCCATATAACAAGAAATTTTAACTGGAAGTTGCAATTGAACAGCTGCTCTGAAAGCAGCATAAACTGTTGCAGATCCGGCCATATCAAATTTCATATTCATCATTGAAGCACCTGGCTTTAATGAGTATCCACCAGTATCAAAAGTTAATCCTTTTCCAACTAGAGCGATATGCTTAGTTTTTGAAGTGGCCTTTGGAGGAGTGTAAGTTAAGTGAACTAAGCGCGGCTCATAAGCAGAACCAGCGTTCACTGAAAGGAACATTCCCATTTTTTCTTTTTTGAGTTCTGCTTTTCCTAGAACTTTAATTTTTACATGTTTAAGGTTTTTAACATCTTTTTCAATTTCACGGGCATAAGCTTCAGAGTTCAAAATATTTGGAGCTTCGTTAACGAAATCGCGAGCAACTTTTATACAGTCACCAATCGTATTAGCTTCAGCAATGGCAGCTTCAAACTTTTTTGCCACAGTTTTCTTTTCATTTGTAGCAAGAGTGATGCTTTGAAGTTTTGCTTTTTTCTTAACCGCTAAGTGTCGGTCAAAAGTATAGGCGGCCATGTGAAGAGCTTCAATCATAGCAGTGATTGATTCTTCGGCGTGACCATGAACCATGAATCCATCAAGGTGAAGAGTAGCATCTTCGTATTTTCCTGAGATAGCTTTATAAGTAGAAGCGATTTGTCTTCTTAAGATTTCTTTTGTGAGTTTGGTTTTATCGCCTAGGCCCACGATTAAAGCGGTGGCTCCACTCATCATTGTGATTGAGAATAATTCGCCGCAGTCACCTTTATAGTGTTTTGATGCCACAGAGTGCTCAAAGGATTCCGTAAGTTCTTTTGACCAATGTGTATGATTCAGAACTTTTTCAGCTTTTTTCGCTGCTACTTTTTTGCTAGCTTTCACTTCTTGTGTTTTGTTAAAGCAAGAAAAGATATGAAGCTCAGTACTTGATTGATTTGCTTCAAAACTTAAATTAATTTTCATGGGAACTCCATAGGCTCTAGTAATTTATTGTTAAAAAAATCGTATTGGGGCTAAAATAGCACAACCTATGCTAAAAGTAACTACCAGGTATTTAGCTTCTTCCTTTATTCCACCTTTCGTTTTAGGCTTCGTATTCTTTGTGGCATTTTTGATTACGTTTTATATGTTTCGAATCATCAGCCTCATCGTTAATAAGGGCGTTGACCTCATGACGGTACTGTCGATGGTGGTCAATCTCAGCGTGTCTTTTTTTCCCCTGGCCGCTCCTCTCGCTGCATTCTTTGCAACGATCTATACCCTGAATAAATTAAGTGAAGACTCTGAGATCATTGCGATGCGCTCTTTTGGGATATCTAAAATAAGAATTTATATGCCTTTTTTGGCAACTAGTTTATTAGTCTCCATGACAGTTCATTCTCTCTATAGTGTCTTTATTCCCAAGGCCAATGCTGCCTTTAAGAACACCATTGTTAAGCTGACATCTGCTGGAATGCTTAACAGTATTAAATCAGGACAATTTTTTACCGATATCCCCAACGCCACCTTGTTTGCTGAAAATGTGACAGATGATGGAAATAATTTTAAAGAAGTTTTTCTACACGTTATCGATAAAAATAAATTAGAACAAAAAATTATTTTTGCTCAAACCGGCTCATTGATTAAAATCTATGCAGACGCTTGGCATGCTCCTAGTTTAAGACTTCATCTTAATGAAGGGAATATCATTAAAATGGATGAAAAAGGGACTCAGGTAGAAAAAGTCTTATTCAAAGAATATGATTTTCCTGTTTTTAATTCTGATTCCGCGATGACTATGCTCGATAAAGACAGTATGAAAACTAACTCCGAATTATTAGTAATCATCGATCAGAAAAGAATCAAGTATCAAGATGCACTCAAAGCTAAAATGAATGCAGATCAAACCCTTGAACTGAAGAAAACTTTATACAGAACTCAAGTTGAGCTCTATTCACGTTACGCGGTCGTACCACAAATCCTGCTATTTGTTTTTTTAGGTTTTTCACTAGGGATTAAGCGCGGGAGAGGGAGCGGAGGGAGTCATTCTTTGCAGGCAATGGTTATTTTAGTGAGCTATTATATAGTTTATTTTTTCTTAATCAGTCTTGCTCAAAAGTCCACGCTAGATCCTCTTGTTGCCAATTTTGGACCTAGTGTGCTTTTATTGCTGATCGCTTTTCACTTTTATAAAAAATTAGATTGGATCGGGTAGCTTAGAGTCTCTTTATCGGTGAAGGGGTCACAACAGGAACTATTGGTTGTGTTATCCGCTTGGCCGGATTGATAGGACTTCCAGGAGTGCTCGCGGGAATTGGAGCGACTACTTTTGGCTGCTCTTTTTGATTGGCTTTAATATAATCTTCACTTGTCACAACTGTTCCATCTTTTTGAAAGACAAAAAGCGGGCTCATGAATTTAGTTTTCATCTCTTCTGGAAAAACCAGGTTTTTAACACCATTTTTTGTATTTAAAGCAATGAGTTGATTATTGTAAAAGATTTTAATTGATTTGGTATTCCCCACAAAAAGACGAATTTTTTCTCCGCGGAGAAAAACACTGCGGCCCTGGCGAAGAACATATTTTTTAATTTCTTTTTCATCAACCTTGTAAGTAATCCAAGAGTCGCCGTCTACAGCATTGATGAAGACATTTTCAACTCCTTTCGTCACACGCACTTTATAACGAGAAGGAAAAATTTCTTCTAATTTATCACTAGGCAATGATTTATCCTCAGTGAATTGTTTTTCGCCAAGGGAGATATTTTTTAAACTGACGTCATTAATCGTAACTTCAGATTTTTGATTAACGTCTTTTTTATCCTGAATAATATTCACTTTCATTGGAGTAAGCTGAGCTAATTCAGCTTCCGCTGATTTAGGAATAACTTTCGGGGCAGGCGCTTTAGGGGCGGGTTTCGTTTTTTGGTGAATGGTGCTGAAAACTTGCGGTAGTTTTAAGCGCTCTTCAGCTGAGCGGTCAATAAGATTTTTAACATTGAATCCGATAACTCCGACAATTAAAATTCCCACGACAGCTTTTGCCAAAAAGGCAGTCGAAGAAGCTGTTACGCTTTTCACTGTCTCGAGTGGAGTCGCCGCCATAGAAGTAAGAGTATTTCTAGCAGTTTCATTTCTCATTTCATAATTAGGAATTTCTTTTTTAACAGCTTTACTCGCGCGATTATAAGTCGCTTCAAGAGCATTGAGTGCAACTTCTTGATTGATCCCTAAAATCTTAGCAGCAGATTTTACAAAACCACGGACATAAGTTTTACTTGGGAGCTTTGCCAATTCATTATTTTCAAGATGTTCAAGCAATCCCATATGGATTTTTGTTTGCTGAGAAATGGTTTTTAAGGTCAACCCTTTCTCTTCGCGCTTAGCACGCAAGAGTTCTCCAATTGAGGCTGCTTTGTTGGGAGTTTCTACTGGTTCAATTGGCCCTACCTCGATCGGTTGAGTATTGTTTTCGTTTTCGTTAGGTAATGTATCGTTTATTTCTTCTGTCATAATTTTTTTAAAAGTTAGGTGATTCAATGGTTTTAGATTCTTTTATTACTTCTGTCTGAAAAGTTCCAGATGCAGATTGTTCATGAAGTTGAGCTGTTATTTTTTTCAATTGAAACCCAGCAAGTGTATTAAAACGAGATTTTGGAAATTTATCCATAATCTCTTTTAATTTTATCCTGGATTCTTCAAAACGATTAAGGTTCATCAATGCAAGTGCTTGTTGGTAATGCGGAGCTGGCTCGGCCACACAAGTGCCTTTAGCCGATTCTTGAAAAGAGGTCAGCGCTTGTTTGAATTTATATTCTTCAAAATAAAGTTCACCAAGTTTGAAATGGGCCTGACAGTATTCTTCTCTTTCTTTGATTGATTTAGATAAATATTCGAACGCCGTCGCACGGTCTCCTTCTTTTAGAGCAAGGATGGCGAGGTTATAATAATTTCTAAATTGATTTAGATAGGTCAAGTCTTGCAAAACTAGTTCATATTGAACTCTCGCTTCTTTCAAGCGATTTTTTTCCATGTAAATAGATCCCAGATTAACTCTTGCATCTGAATTCTTTTGATCGAGATCGATGGCCTTGAGTAATTCTTTTTCAGCTAGTTCTGGTTGCTCTCTGAAGTAATAGGCCATACCCAAATTATTTCTAACTTGTGAGTCAGTAGGATTAAATTCTTTTGCTTTGACTAAATTGATTAAAGCTTGAGAATAATTTTTCTTAACAAGCTCATTAGTTCCTTGTCCGTAATAAATTTCAGATTTTTTTTGATCAGTGCTTTTTTCGGGCAATTCATTATTTGTGGCACAAGAAACTAAAAACATAGCTGTGAAGAAAATTGTACCAATAGATCCGTGGCGCATAATACTTTTTAAAGTATTTTTCATTTAGAACCTCATATCCTAAAAGACTAGTAAATTAGCTTTATTTTACTCGTTATTTTTTCTTCTTGTAAATATGCCAATAGTTTCAAAATGCTGAGTTGATGGAAATAAATCGAACAATTCTATGCTTTGAAGCTCATAGTTTTTCAATATCGGCAGAGTATCTCTGGCAAAACTAGTTGCCTGGCAAGCGATATAAATAAAACCATCTGGCTTAAATTCAGCTAAAAATTCGTTAAGATTCTTCAATCCCGAACGTGGAGGGTCAATAACCAACCAGTTAGGGCGAGGGATTCCATGAGTTTTTAAGCCAATCAAAGATTTAATGGCCGACTTATCGTAGAGATCGCACGAATAAAATTTTTGATGACCGTTAGCTTCTGGCGGAGTTCTATATTTATCAACAACCAAAGTAGAATTTCTAAATTTTGCCGTTAAGTTCCCATTTCCACCAAAGAGATCATAGACCATGGCCTTGGGAGGAATGACCTGATCGGCTTTTTTCTTTACCCATTCGCGCAGCTTTTCATTCATCTCAAAATTGACTTGAGTGAATCCGCCATTGGCGTAGTGGCGATTGATTGAACGTTGAACATTATGTCCTTCGCGCTTGTCGTTTTCTTTTGCGTAAAGTTCGATATGTCCTTTTAGCGGCTCTTTGGCCAAAATTTGTAACCACGAATTTTCAGCATAAAGAGCACGAAGCTCAAAAGCGATACTTGGATCAATGATTAGGCAATTGGGAACGGGAACAATTTGAAGTTGCTCGTCTAAAAGGCCTAGCAATTTTTTCTTTTTATCATAGTGAAGCTGAATACGGTTTCTATAATGCAAGCGGCGAGTCGCCCCGTGAACGGTGATTGGCACTTCAGGAAATTTAAACAAGTGACGAGTGAGCGCCTGCTTTTTATACTCAAGTTCCTTTTCATAAGTTGTATGTTGAAAATCACAACCGTTGCAAAGGTTAAAATGCACACATTCTGGAGCTTTTCTTTCCGGAGATGCTTCTTTGATCTCGATAAGCTTGGCGAATCTTACGCCTTTTTTCGAAGAGTAGATCTCAGCGCTTCCAGTTTCACCTGGAAGGGTCTTTTTGATGAAGGTGACTTGGCGTTTGACTTCACCGCTTTCCGGATCAGTTTCTTCTGATTTAAATACGCCTTGCCCAAGAGGATCAATGTGTTCGATGCGAAAGTCTATTTTCATAATTTTTTCTTTAAGATTTCCTGATTTAATTTCTAATGATATGCTCATCCGTCTTCTTATACAATCTAAATGCAGGCAATATGGACCAAAAGTTTATCCGCAATTTTTCAATCATCGCTCACATCGACCACGGCAAGTCCACACTCGCCGACAGAATCATGGAAGCCACCTTTGCAGTTAGTAATCGCGAGAAAAAAGATCGCTTACTGGACAATATGGAACTCGAACGCGAGCGCGGGATTACGATCAAGGCTCAAGCAGTTCGCATTACTTACAAGGCGCAAGACGGGAATACCTATTATTTTAATTTAATAGACACTCCGGGGCATGTGGATTTCTCCTATGAAGTTTCAAGATCGCTCGCTTCATGTGACGGGGCCCTATTAGTAGTTGATGCTTCTCAAGGCGTTGAAGCTCAAACTTTAGCCAACGTTTATATGGCGATTGATAATAATTTGGAAATTGTTCCAGTCATTAATAAAATTGATTTACCTCACGCCGATCCTGAAAAAGTAAAAAAAGAAGTAGAAGACATTATTGGTATCGATACAAGTGATGCTTGTTTAGTCTCGGCTAAAAGCGGCCTGGGGATTGATGAGCTTTTAGAAGTCATCGTTAAAAAAATTCCACCTCCGAAGGGGACAAGAGATCATGATCTTCAGGCCTTAATCTTTGATTCATGGTTTGATAATTACCAAGGGGTTGTTATTCTGGTCAGAGTTGTCGAAGGGACAATGAAGAAAAAAGATAAGGTCTTTTTGAAAAATGCCGGAATGGAATATGAAATTTTAAAACTGGGTGTGAATTCACCTTTTTTTACGGAAGTAGACGAACTCACTGCCGGTGAAGTTGGGATGGTTATTTGTGGTATTAAAACTATTCGTGACGTTAATGTTGGCGATACTATTGTTCATGCCAACAAAAAAGAGACTCCAAACGTTCCGGGCTACATGGAAGTCAAACCCATGGTATTTTGTGGGATTTTCCCTGTTGAGTCTACTGATTATGAAAATCTTAAAGATGCACTAGAAAAGCTCGCTCTTAACGACGCTTCTTTTACTTATGAACCAGAGAGTTCAGCGGCCCTGGGTTTTGGTTTTCGGTGTGGGTTCTTGGGCCTTTTACACATGAACATCATACAAGAGAGATTGGAGCGCGAATTTAATTTGCTGCTCATTTCAACAGCTCCATCGGTAAGTTATAAAGTTCTTAAAAATGATGGAACTGAAGTCACCATTTCAAATCCAAGTGAAATGCCAGACCCGGGACTAATTCAATCGGTCAGTGAACCAATGGTGCATTTAAGTATCCATTGCCCCAATGAATATGTCGGCCGTATGATCACTCTTTGTGAAGAGCGCCGCGGGATTCAAAACGAAATAAAATATATTACTGCCGATCGAGTGCAAGTTATTTACGAATTGCCTTTGTCTGAAATGGTTTTTGATTTTTACGACAAACTGAAAGGTTTAACTCGCGGTTATGCTTCTATGGACTATGAGTTCAGAGATTATGCAGTCGCTGATTTGGTAAAAGTAGACATTTTATTGAACGGCGATACCGTTGACGCATTGTCGATTATTTGTCACCGCGATAATTCGTTCTATAAAGGTCGTGACCTTGTGCAGAAACTTCAAAAATTAATTGGTCGCCAACAATTTGATGTTGCAGTTCAAGCGGCCATTGGTGCTAAAATAGTGGCGCGAGAGACTATTAAAGCATTACGGAAAAACGTTTTGGCCAAATGTTACGGTGGTGATATTTCTCGTAAGCGCAAACTTCTAGAAAAGCAGAAAGAAGGGAAGAAGCGCATGAAGATGGTAGGTTCAGTTGAGGTACCGCAAGAGGCGTTCCTCGCTGTTCTTAAGACTGACGAATAAAAGTCGAATAATGAAATAAAGGATTATATGAACCCCTCGCTTAAAGAACATTTTTTAAAGGCCCTGGAAATCTACACTCAGGGAAATCACTACGAGACCCTTCTCGAAGCCAAGAAAGAGTACTTCACCATTACTGGCCAAGCTAATGATGATGATGATGATTTTGAAGCGCGCATGAATTCTTTTAATGAATGGTATGTTTTGCAGTTCATCTCTAAAAGAGGAACTCGCACTGTTATCAGTGATTATTTAATAAACAATCCAGTCGATGATTTTCTCGCCAAAGCACTCTCGAGTGTTAATTACTCTCTTTTTGAATACACCGGGAAAAATCTTAGAGGATTTGATGTCCTCTACGACATGTTACACGATAAAAAAATTCCTCTTCCTAAAGGAGAGTCACTTCCTTCAATCATCAAAGATGATATTTTTGTAGGAAGAGTTCTTACTTATGAAGATAAAAATTTTTTGATGCAAGGCCTTTGCGTAATTCCTAAAGATGTCCGCGCGATATTGAAGAAAGAATGTAAAAAAATTAGAAAGCTTAAAAATCCTGGCGAAGAGTTAAAATTTCTTCTTCGAATTGAATCATTTAAAACTAAATGGATTCGCTACGGACACGTAGACGCGACGAAGATTTTTAAATTTGATTAATTTTGAAAAGCTAAGGCTCATCCCCATGGAAATTTCCAAAAATAAAACGTTGAAATGGATTTCCATCGTTATACTTACACTCTTTATAATTATTTTCAGTTATGCCCGGGCGATGAAAGAAACAATTTATGGTGACTTTCACGTGTTTTGGCTTGCCGGAAAAACTCTCTTTGAAGGTGGGGATCTTTACTACACGGGACCAGGTCTTCGCGAATTTATCTATCCTCCTTTTGCGGCCATTTTATTTTTGCCGCTAAGTTTTATAAGTTTTAATTGGGCGACTTATCTTTTTTTCTTTATTAATTTTTTCCTTTGGGGATTGAGTATAAAGACTATTGATCTTATCTTGGCCGAGACTGGAGTAGATCAGAAGAAAAAGAATTATATCCTTATGGCCTCTACCTTCCTCAGTTTTAAATTATGTTGGAATAACATAATGATGGTTCAGGTTAATCTAGTTGTCTTAAGTTGTTCACTTTTGGGAATTCTATATTTCCTAAGGAAGAAAGAAAATTACGCGATCGCATTTTTTTGTGTAGCAATTGCAACTAAAATTTTCCCCATATTTTTTGCTTTTTGGGTAATTTTGAGAGGCAGTAAGAAAACTTTCTTTAAATTTCTTCTGGGTGCAATTGCTTGCATTGTCCTTCCCAGTCTGATTGTCGGTCCATCTAAAGCAATGGCCGATATTATTCAATATGCCGATTTTTTCTTCCATAAATTTTTGGGACAAAGAGAGTTAACACTTAGTTATGCCAATCAATCATTAAGTGGAACGATTTTTAGATTGTTTTCGACTCTTCATGACGGTGGTCAACCGATGGTCACAATTTATGATTTTGGAGCAGAGACCGCCAAAAAAATCTATATTACTTTAGATGTTTTGTCTTTTTTTGCCCTAATTGGTGTTTTTATTTTTAGACGAATAAAAAAAAGATCGATCTCTATTTTGGAACCTGCCCTTGTAATGCTGGTCGCTCATTTGACTTCCACGATCACTTGGAAAGCTCACTTGGTTAGTATGCTGTTTGTATTTGCTGCTTTGTTAACTGTAGATTTAAAAAAATTACCTCTGCTCTTAAGAGCATTCGGTGTTTTTATCTTATCCTATTCTCTTTTAGTTGGAGTCCTAGGACAGGAAATCGTGGGGAAAAAATGGCAGGTCATTTTAGGATCAGTCGGCGATTACACCTGGATGATGGTGGCCATTTATCTATTTATTGTTACGCTCTCAGTAAGAGACACGTCTGAATTGCGCTAACCATGCTCGCGTGATTATTTTGAATTTTAGGAGTACTGAAAATGTCTATCGCCAATACACTCAGCTTATATATCGGAAGAAAAAGATTTTTAAATAGAAAATTACGCAATCTGCATGCAAAGTCAGCGGTAATATCCATTGCAAGTAGTTTCAAGCTTTATCTGGATCCCCGTGATTTATACGGACCTTCGTTTTATGTAATGTACGGTGGCGCCGCCGCTTTTTATCACTATGAAGAAAATTTAAAATCTGAAATAATTCAGCATTTTCGTGCAGATGGTGTCTTTGTAGATGTCGGAGCAAATATTGGGTTAATATCACTTTTTGTCTCAAAGTTTTTTCCTGTGGCCCAAATTTATTCTTTTGAACCAGGTGAAGTCACACATCATTGTCTCGATCTATCCATTGCGAAAAATAAAATAAAAAATATAGAATTAATTAAAAAGGGTCTATCAAATCAGGTAAGTGAAGGTGTCAGTTTTTTTATTGACCCAACTTCAACGGGGGGATCGTCCCTTGTTATTGATAAAAATAAAGATAATTCACAAAGACCGATAGAAAAAATTTTATTAACGACTTTAGATACTTTTGTTAATGAGAAAAAAATTGTACCGACACTGATTAAAATCGATGTCGAAGACGCTGAAGAAATGGTTTTGGAAAAGGCGGTGGAAACTATTGAAAAGTATCATCCCGTTTTTATAGTCGAATCAAATAATAAAAAAATCATAGAAAATCCAAACCTTTTTGAGACTATTTTTAAAGATTATAAAGTTCGTGAAATTGGAACTGTTGATTTTGTTAATATTTCGGAGTTGCAGAAATTAGCTGCTGCAAATGCCAATAAAAAAAGAATCTTTACTGATTATATTTTCATACCAAGATAGTCATGATTAAACTTTCAGTTGTTATTATAACATTAAATGAAGAAAAAAATATTGGCCGCTGCCTAAAGTCAGTTGCTGGTCTGGCCGACGAAGTTGTAGTTGTCGATTCTTTCTCAACCGATAAAACCAAAGAGATCTGTGAGAGCTACGGCGCACGTTTTGTTGAACAAAAGTTTTTGGGATACCAAGACCAAAAAAACTTTGCTCATCAGTTAGCTCAATATGACTATGTCCTTTCTCTCGATGCAGATGAAGCTCTTTCACCAGAATTGTATGAGGAAATCAAAAAACTTAAAAGTAATTTTGAATTTGATGGATATGAATTCAACCGTCTCACCAATTATAATGGCCATTGGGTTAAGTATTGTGGATGGTATCCTGATAAAAAATTGCGATTGGTTAAAAAAAATAAAGCTAAATGGGCAGGCGGAAATATTCATGAATGGCTTGAGGTTGAGGGAACAGTTGGTCACTTAAAAGGTGATCTCTTTCACTATTCCTTCGACACTATTTCATCCCATGTTCTCCAGACTAATAAGTTCAGTACTATCGACGCCCAACTTCATTTTGCCAAAGGGAAACGCGCTTCCGTGGTAAAATTAGTGACACGTCCTCCTTTTCAATTTTTTAAAGATTATTTTTTAAAATTGGGGATCTTGGATGGACGGTATGGTTTTGTGATTTGTTATATCAATGCTCTTTATGTTCTTTTGAAATATGCCAAAATGATAGATTTAGAACATCCCAGATCTCCTTAAATCGCTTCCTTTTCCTTTAAGGTCTTTCTTCCTGCTAGCAAGTAGGGAATAACTCCTAAAAAATTATGTGAAAAACTACACAAGAAAAAAAGATTGAAGAGCGAAGCTCCATTGTCGATATTTACGAATGAGAAAAGGTTGGCAAAAAGTACGTGACCAACACCCAATCCTCCTGGGGAAATAGGGACAGCGGTAGCAATCAGGCCAACTGGAATAAAGGTAAAAGCATATTGAAGAGGCAAGTGTCCTGAGTAAAAAGGAGAGCTGATTGTCCAGAAGGCCAGGATAGATAAAAATTGAGTTAAAATACTTAATAGAAAACAATTTATTAGATCTTTCCTGTTTTCTCTAAGAGCAAAAAGATGGTCAAGTAATTCGGAAATCTTTTTACCGATAAAGGGTATTTTTTTTATTAAATTAACGATCATTTTTTGGAATTTATAAGGGGAAATTAAAGTTCCTAAGAAAAGGATGGTGCCGCCGAATAAAAAGAGATTCAGCTGAATAACGTGTGCAATTTTTGGAGAAAGGACCGTGACCTCTGAAAAATATATTAGACTAAAGCCTCCTGCGAGAAAAAGGAGTCCGGCCAATCCAATAATTCGATCGAGAAGAGTGACAGTCACCAGAAAGGTTTTAGTAAAACCCTGATCCAGTTTTTTGATATAAACCAATTTAATTAAATCTCCCGTTACCGCCCCTGGAAGAACGCTTGAAAAAAATAGACCGATATAATTAAGTCTAAGGACATCAAAAAAACGTAGGGTTTTTTGGCTTTTGGTTTCTAGCAATAGCTTATAACGATAGGCCCCGAGGGCCACAATAATAATAATGAGCAAAAAGGCCATAAACCACTGAGGGCCCACTTCAAAGCTTTTCATCACCAAAGAAAGGTCCAGTTTTCCGCTTGTGATTAGCCAATAAAGTAGCGCAATTGCGAATACAAATTTCAAAAGTATTTTGATCATATAAATTTTTAGCACAATCGAGTTCAAAGTGCTATTCTTCTAAAGTCAATCTATGGGAGAAAATCATGAAAGTTTCAGTTATTGGTACTGGCTACGTAGGTCTTGTTAGCGGAACATGTTTTGCCGAAATCGGGCATGAAGTAACGTGTATTGATATCGATCCCAAAAAAATTGAAATGCTAAAGAGCGGAAAGTCGCCAATCTATGAACCGGGTTTATCTGAACTAATCGAAAGAAATATTAAGTCAGAACGTCTGCATTTTTCTCTCAGCTACGATTCAGTGAAAGAGGCAAAATCGATTTTCCTTGCAGTGGGAACTCCTTCGGCTGACGATGGTCGTGCTGATTTAACATACCTCAAAGCTGCAGCGATTGAAGTTGCAAAAAATATTGCAGAAGACGCTATCATCGTTATCAAGTCGACTGTTCCTGTTGGAACTAATAATGAGCTTAGAAAATTGATCGCTGAGCATACGACCAAAAAATTTCATCTGGTAAATAATCCTGAATTTTTAAAAGAGGGATCTGCCGTAGAAGATTTTATGAGACCAGATAGAGTTATTATTGGTCATCAAGATCCAGAAGCTTTCCAGGTAATGGAAGAATTATATGCTCCTTTGGTTCGCCAAGGAAACCCGATCTATGGCATGAGCAATCTTTCCGCCGAGATGAGCAAGTATGCGGCCAATTGCTTTCTAGCTACAAAAATTTCTTTCATCAACGAGATCGCGAGACTTTGTGATGCAACTCATGCCGATATAGAGGAAGTGAGAAAGGGAATTTCATCAGACAAAAGAATCGGTGGACACTTTTTATACCCAGGTCCAGGTTACGGTGGTTCTTGTTTTCCAAAAGATGTTAAAGCTCTTATTGCGACAGCAGAAGACTACGGCATGGAATTGAAAATTGTTAATGCTACAGAATTAGTAAACGACGAACAAAAAGTTTATGTTTTCCATAAGATCAAAAAATATTTTAAAGGTGATTTAAAAAATCGCATCTTCTCATTTTGGGGAGTGGCCTTTAAAGCAAACACTGATGATGTTCGTGAGGCTTCGGCCATTACCATGGCCATCGAACTTATTAAAGAAGGGGCGACTATTCATTTCTTTGATCCAGTTGCCAGCGAAAACTTCATGAAAGTGATGAAGGATTATCCGGAGTGCGAAGGAAAAATTAAATCATTTAATAATAAATATGATTGTCTTAATGGCAGTGATGGCCTGGTGACAATGACTGAGTGGCGCGAATTCCGCGTTCCTGATTTTAATGAAGTGAAGTCGCGTTTAAAAACTAACGTAATCTTCGATGGTAGAAATCTTTATGAAACAGAAAAAATTAAAGCTGAAGGTTTTGATTATTTAGCTGTAGGAAAGTTTATTAAATGAAAATCGCAGTAATCCAACTTACATCAGTTCTCGACTATAAAGTAAACCTTGCGACTATTCGCCGAATGCTTAAAGAAGCAAAGGAGCTTGGGGCTGAAGCAGCTTTTCTACCAGAAGTTTTTTACTCCATGAGTGATGGGGTTACCCCAACTCCATACTTGATAGTGGAAGGCAATGAGCACTATAACGAGATAAAACAATTAGCGCTTGATTTTCAAATGGCCCTTATCGGTGGATCAGCCGCCAGTCTAAAAAACGGGAAAGTTGTCAACCGCGCCTACAATTTTGATAAGCTTGGAGTTGATCTCGGTCACTACGATAAAATCAATCTCTTTGCATGTGATTTACCTAATAAGAAAATTTCAGAAGCTAATAATTATACCGCTGGTTCAGAATACAAAATGGTTGAACTAGATGGCAGTAAAATTGGACTGGGAATTTGTTTCGACATGCGCTTTTCTGAATTAGGGCTTCACTACCGGATGCAAGGTGCGGAAATTCTCACTTATCCAGCGGCCTTTACAGTTCCTACTGGAAAAGCTCACTGGCACACGCTGCTGAAAGCTCGAGCCATTGAAAATCAATGTTTCGTTGTGGCCGCTGCTCAATGGGGCCATCATAATGAAAAAATGCAAACCTTTGGTCACTCTTTAGTGGTTGATCCTTGGGGAGATGTCATTCTTGATTTAGCTGAAGGTGAAAAAGTTGGTGTGGTGGACTTGGATTTTTCTAAAATTGAACTTATTCGTCAGTCTGTTTTGATGAGTAGGTAAGTGTTTAAAAAGCCGAGAGCTATTGCGGATTTATGACCAAAATCCGCAAGACTGTTGCGGATTTATGGACAAATTCCGCAGGACAATTTTTGATTTCGGAGAAATGAAATGAAAAAAATATCACTTTTATTCTTATGTTTATTTTTCTCATGCACCTCTCCTGAGCACAAATCAAAAGTTGATGATTTAAATCAGAAGCCAGAGGCCTTAATTGATAAATTATTACATCTTACAATGATTGAAACAGTTGTTCCTGAAATGAAAAACTTTGAAGGAATAAGTGATTTAAAAGAAATCAAGGACGCAAAACTTTATTCGTTTCGAAAAATTTCCGAATCGCAAGCTTATCTAATCTTAAGAGTTTCAAACAATGGAAAGCTTATTTCAGCATTATATTATCCAGATAAAAAAAATGAGTTAAGTGAATCAGAAATTAAAGAAAAGATAAAAGCCGATGATTGGCAGATTAAGTTATCGTATGTAAGTAAGGACGATAGAACTGAAAAAATGATTGTATACAGTATGAAGAAAAGAATATCTTTCGGTTATTATAAAGGAATTGACGATAATCATATTCATTTTATAAATATAGGCTCTATAAACGAGTCCTTTGAAGTTAAAGACCAATTTTTATATTAAACCTATTTCTAGCGAGATTTTAGAATGAAATATTTATTGTTAATTTGTTTTATTTTTACTTGCAATATAAGTTTCGCAAATCTTTACTTGCAGACGGAATATCAAGAAGGCAGAAAACCTAAAATCGTCACCAAACAACATATTTTTTTAGATAGAAGATATCCTATCTACTACACCAAAAAAAGCTATGTGCTTATTCTTAAAAAAATAAATGGAGATGAAGCAACCATTGAAAGTGAATCTTACAATGTCGATAAGCGCGGACACAAAACCATGCAAGGTGGATCGTTTGGAACTTATAAAGTAGGAAAAAGTTTTACACTCACTGATCATGCACCCAATGGTGACCAGCTTTTCTCCCTAAAAGTTGTGCTGGAGAAAATTGTTCCAGCAAGGCCTTAAAGGTTTTAAAATGGAAGCAGTTCTTCCGCTCGCACGCTGAATTGATAAGTTGGTTCTTTTTGATTAAGCTCCGTTCCCTTGATAACTTTTTCATATAAGTCCAGATAGCTTTCAGCATGCTTTCTAATGGCAAAATTATCTTCCACATATTTGCGAATAATTTTTGGATCGAAAGTCTTTCCAGGATTTTTTACAACAGACTCAAGCTCCTGATAATTTTTTACGATGAATCCGACTTCCTGTGAAATAAGTTCAGGCAAACTGCCGTAGTGAGATCCAATTGCCGGAAGTCCTTGTGACATGGCCTCGATAACAGCAATTCCAAAAGGCTCATGCCAGCGAACGGGAAATAGAAGAGCATCGCATGAGCGAATGATATTAAGTTTTTCATCGCCTCCCACCATACCAAAACCGTGAATATAGCGAGAAAGTCCCCACCATTTCCCACCTGCAATCTGCAAATGCTTTTTGGAACTTCTACATGCTTTCACGGTGTGAGCAAGATTTTTTACTCGCCAAGATGCCTTGGCCAGAAAAAGAAATTTGTCCCAATTTTTTTTCGTCATTTCAAAAGGGTATTCTTCGAGATCTAAAGCATTATAGATAAATTGTTCAGAACCATGAATAGCAGCGTGTTTTTTTGAAACGAAAACAGTATTTTTAGTAAACAACTCGCCAATTTTTCCATTGCCTTGAATAGTGTTTATCGTTGGGATATCACCAGGAAATGTGAAGTTATAAAAAAGATGGATTATATCTGCATCTTTTGGAACAAGCGAAGTCCAGTCTTGCTCAGGAGTTGTAGTGATTAGCTCTATTCCTAGCTCTTGGACTTTAGAATTTGCATTTCCGATGAGTACAACTTTGTGACCAAGTTTAACTAATTCTTTCATATGCCAAAAAATTATTCTTTCAATCCCACCGTATTTTAAAACAGGTAAGACGCCATTGTGATGAAAAACAATTTTCATATTTTCTTTCCTAATTGAAGGTCATGAAGTTTGGAGTATTTCAAAAGAGCAGAGAGTGAATTGATAAAACAAATGATAAGGCCATAGCGTCCATCAAGAAAGCCTCTTTTTAAGAAATAATCTCGGAAAAATTTTAAAAAGGGTCTGGAAACAATTTTGAAAAAACTAGATCTTTTTCCCTGTGCAAAAGCTGCTCGTGCAGCGATGGTGGTAAACTTGTCAGTTTGATTGACATGAGAAGCGATTGATTCATATGAGTAATGAAGTAGGTCACCTTTTAGAAAACCAATTTGATAGTCAGCTGAGTTCATTTCGAGGATATCGTGGGGATTAGTTCCTCTCCACAGTGCCTTTGATTTTTTCACCAAACGCAGTTTGGTATCGGGGTACCAGCCACAATAGCGCACCCAATGACCGCTATAGTTAGTTAGACGGTTAAAGCGGTAGCCATCGCTTGAAAAATTCTCTTTAACCTTTTTTATCTCTGCTAATAGAAGAGATGAGAGCGCCTCATCGGCATCGAGCGAGAGAACGTATTCGTGAGTAGCGTGCTCTAAAGAAAAATTCTTTTGCTCTATATGACCAATGAAAGTGTTTTTTATAAAGCGGACGCCAAATTCATTACAAATAGCTTCGGTTTTATCGGTAGAAAAAGAATCGACAACCAGGATCTCATCAGCAATAGATTGAACTGAGCTAATGCAACGACCTATGTTCTTTTCTTCATTGTACGTTATTATTGCGACTGTTAACTTGATCATTGAAAGGCACCCTCAAATGTCAAAAGCTCCGACAATTATGCTGGTAAAAAATCGTGCCCTCGGCGACTCAATTATGGGCCTGTCCGCGGTTCAATACCTAAAGCTTTTATACCCACAGAGTAACATCATTTACGCTGTTCCTCAATGGATTGCGCCTCTTTATAGCGAGTCTGTGACCTCTGCCGATGAAATTTATCCATTAAGGATATTAACCTTTAAAGATATTCTAAAATTATTTAAAGATATAAAGGCACTAAAGGTTGATCATATTCATGAAATGCATCAGTCCGGTCGGGGGGCGAAGATTTTTAAAATGATCTCTTTTTTCTTAAGAATTCCCTATACAGCTCACAATCACCATTTGAAAACGGGAACTGAAGTACTTGACCAGGGAGTGATTAAGCCACTAATTCAAAGAGATTTAGATGGAGTTTATTCTTTTCTTGGAATTGGAGAGAGACCTAATTATCTGGAATATTCTCCTCAAATAAATCCCATTGAAAAAATAAGTAAACTCCCCATGATCATCATGGGAGTTGTAGCTACTCGTAAAACAAAAATGTGGCCTCTTGAAAATTATTTAAAACTCGCGTCTTTGATCCAAGTAAAATTTCCTAATTATGCCATTGTCATTCCGCTTTCTAAAGGCCCAGATGACAAGAAAATAAAAGAAGAGCTTTTTCGGATTGGTTTGCCAGATAATGTTTCTATTCTTGAATCGGAGCTTAAGGATTTACCGGCCAATATCAAGCAAGCGGCTTTTTATATCGGGAATGATACAGGGTTGAAACATTTAGCGGTGGCCGTTGGAATCAAGACCTATACTTTTTTTGGTCCGGAACCGGCCAATGAGTGGCATCCCTATGATTCAAATAATCATCCTTATTTTTATCTTGAAGGCCTTGCTTGTAGAACGCGAACTCACCATTACTGTGGACTGAGCGTGTGTGATTTGAGTGAGGGGTATATGCAATGCTTGAGTTATTTTAAACCAGAAATTGTATTTTCTGAAATTGAAAACTACATGTATGGATTTTCGCCACTAATGTGATCAGTGAGGTCGACAACTTCAGTAATCATCGGAAAGTTTTGCTTAACTAGAGTTTGAATTCCGTCTTTCAATGTGGCCTTCGAACTCGCACATCCCTGACAGCCACCTGATAAGCGAACAAAAAGTTTATCGTTATCAAGATCAATAATTTCAACATTTCCACCGTGAGCAGCAAGTGCTGGGCGAACTTGTTCATCGAATAATAACTCTAATTTTTTAAGCATAATAACCTCTTTCCTAAAAGCGCTTTCTTAATAATTCTAGCTGAGAAACTGCGGAATAAACAGCATGTTCAACGCGCAGGATACTAGATGATATTTTGATACTAGTAAAACCGGCATGATGGAATCGCTCTATATCTTCATTGATAAATCCGCGCTCCGGGCCTATGGCCAGAGTTACAGACTTAGTGAAATCAATTTCAACATCCAAAAAACTTTTGTCAGTTTTTAAATCCAAGATAAATTTTTGAGGAGCATTAATATATTGCTCAGCGGGATTATACTTTTCTAGTTTAAATTCGGGAAGATTGGTATAAATCGCTGCCTGCGACAGACCGGTCAGCAAAAATTCTTCATAGGCAAGATTGTCAAAAATCTTTGAGTCCAGATAACTTTTTTCTGAAAGTGCCGCTTTAAAAAAATGAAAACGACGAGCACCAAAAGTTGTTGCGTGTTCTAGAATTTTTTTTGTGGTTTGTGGGCGAGAAAGCCCTACAACCAAGTCAAACCACTGCTCTTTACCTGGCGTGATGGAGCTTAGTTTTAATTTACAGAGGTTGTCCGTTAGTTCTGTTATCACACCTAGGCTTCGTCCTTGATTTAAGACCGTACATCTGACTTCGTCTCCAACGACTAGCTTTAGAGTCGTATGAATATGTGAGAGCACGTGAGCGTCTGTGATTTTGCCGGTATTGTCTTTTAAGATGAGTGAGTTCATGAGCAATAAATCTCATCAGTCTCCATTCCCGTCAAGTTCAAAAATAAACGGTAAAATTAAATCACTTCTGTAATATTCACTCTTTGTCTTTATCCATTGCATGGCAGGCCTTGAACAAAGCCTTGTATGAAACTTATAGAACAACTTTTTAATCCTTCACAATTCACTCTTTTGACAGCTCCTGTTGCCGCTGGGAAAACCAGGCTGGTGGTAGAGTTTTATCGAGACCACCAGTATAAAGTAATTTTTGTTTCACCACTTCGTGCATTGGCCAATGAGGTCTATGCCAAATTGGAATCAGTGGAGAAAAATATCTTTTTAGCAGGAGGTAAAGTTCCGCTTGAAGACTGCATGGTCAATTTTCTTGCGGCCAGGAAGGCTTTTTTCATCGCGACCATGGAGCTTTTGTCAGAAGATTTTTTAGAAGCCTGTACAGCTCAAAATGAAAAAATCATTTTCATTTTAGATGAATTCCATCTCTTTTATCACTGGGGAGAGAGCTTTCGGCCCATTCTTCACGACCGATTTTTGGCCATTCTGGACACACAGGCACCAGTTTTAGGAATAACGGCGACGATGAGTTCTGAACTTTTAGATCATCTTAAAGCAGATTTAAAATATCATAATGAGACATGGTTTCACATCGATTACGGCAATCATCAATTGCATCGTCATCCCAAAGAATTGCATTGTTTTCAAATGCTAAAACCTGAGATTTTTCACCGCGCGATGTGGAGAGAGTTAAGACAAAAAAATGATAAAGATGTTTATTTAATTTTTTGTTCCTATCGATCTGAAGTGGATGAACTCGTCGCTCGCACGCGTCGAATGGGGCTTCGGAGTCTTGGCTGTGTGGGAGGAGAAGTTGAAATGTTTTTGGAAGAGCTAAAAAATTGTAATGAAGAAGTGGATTGCATTTTTTCCACAACGACTCTTAGCCATGGAGTAAATCTTCCCGAAATAAAAAAAGTATTTATTAATTACGAAGTGAAGAATTATGATTTTTGGCTGCAGATGATTGGCCGAGGAGGGAGGAGAGGCAGTGATTATGAGGTTTATACTTTTGATGCGTTTCACTCGAGTAAGAAGCAGTTGTTGACCAATAAATTGAAGATCTATTTGTCTGATTTTGTTGGGATAGAAATGTAAATACAATATGTATTTACGTTTTTATAGGAAGCGAGGTATTATGAAAATAGAGGATTTCGACTGGAATGTCGGAAATAGCGAAAAATTTACTTTTAGAGCAATCGACGGATTACTGAAAATTAGGGTTATTTCAGCTAGGTATGCTCATAAAAAAGAAGCAGGTAAATTTCATGAAAAAAAAACAAATAGTTAAAAAAAAGGTACTAGCTAAGAAAAAGTTGGATCTTAGCGGGGATGATCCCTTAGAGCAGGATTTAACTGAATTTATGGATCGGACTAAATATAAATGGGTTCGTTTTAGTGATCTTTTTGAATTTCAGCCTAAAAATAAAACGATCACATTACGAATGCCTGAATCAATGCTTGAATGCTTGAAGGATATTGCCGAAAAAGAAAATACTGATTACCAAAAATTAATAAGAAAAGCACTTTCAGAATTTCTTGCAAAAAAAACTAAAAAGGCTGCTTAATAGACCTGTCTCACTAAGTCTTTGTTTCAGCCTCTTCTTGTGTTATTTAGATAAACATCATGCAAACCAAAATTGAAGGTATTGTCCTCTCAAAAATCCCATACGATGAACGACATATCATTGCTCATCTTCTATTGCGCTCAGGAAGAAAAGTCTCTATCGTTTTTTACGGAGGCCGAGGAGGAGGAGTTAAGCAAAAGTCTTCCATCATTGAATTGGGTTTCATGCTCTCCGTTGAACTACGGATTAGTAAATCAACCGGTGAAATTTATCATGCGAAGGAATGGAATTTAGTTTGGCACCACGATCTGGTGAGACTTGATCACAGTGCTTTTTATTTAATATGCTTTTTTTTAGAAGTTACTAATCGCGTAGCGCCTAGTGAAAACCTGCATGAAGTTCACGAGGAAAATACTGAAATGGTGGGACTCTTCACAACTCTAAGCAATTCCTTAGTCCATTTAGAAAAATGTTTACAGGCAAAATCTTTTTACACCCACTCACATTCTGTAATTTTTCTGACCAAACTCTTACTTCATCTTGGAGTCTTTCCCGAAAGAGAGCACTGCACTCTTTGCGGTGAGGAATTGCAGAAGTTTAACGATATGTATCTGATTGCTGAAGAAGGTGGCTTTGCATGTCCTCCATGCATGAATCAAAGAACTGCTTATTCTGTTCAATCAGGACGCGAGCTTTGGGAATTGTTGGGCCATATTGCTCATACAAAATACCAGGACCTCGGCAGTATCAAATTAGAATACAAGTCTTTATCACGGATGCTTTTCCATTATTTTTGTTTTCAATTTCACTTTGAAGAAAAAGATTTTAAAACAGCCGCTATGGTATTTTAGGCGATTGTGAGGTAAGCTGGCGGCTTATGCATGCCAAATTAATGAAACAATTGCTTCCCTATTTAAAGCCTTATAAAAATATGGCAATCGGTGCTTTTATTTTATCATTTGTCCTAGCTGCGCTTGCAGGTGCTCAACTTAAATTAGTTAAGCCTATTTTTGATATAGGCCTAGTCGGTCAAGCTCCCAAGGTTACTCAGGCCCAAATAATTAAACCTAATCCAGATAAAATTTTAACGACTCCCTTTTCAGACGTTAAATTAATTAAGGCTCCTGTTGATTCAGTTTTAACAACGAAATCTTCTTTTAATCAATTTCTCTTATTGGCCGCTGGTCTTTTACTGGTGGGATTATTAAATTTTCCAGTGCGTTTCTACCATTTTTACTGGTTGAGATTTGTTGGCGAAAAAATTAATAACGATGTTCGAACCAAAATTTTTACCAAACTTCAAAAATTGCCAACGTCCTTTTATAATCAAAATAAACAAGGGCGCATGCTCTCAACGCTTCTTAATGACGCCGAGATTTTCGCTCAGTCCTTCCGTGCGCTCGTAGATCTTGTACGAGAACCAACAAAGGGTTTAGTTTATTTGGGAATGGCCATTTGGGCCGATTGGCAATTAACTTTGGTTATTTTTGTCGTCGGACCTATGTTTGTTGCCATTTTTCAAATCAGCGGCAAAAAAATTAAAAACAATCAAAGCAGGGTTCAAGACGGAAGAGCTGAACTCACGCATAATTTAAGTGAGGGACTTTCATCTCACAAAGTTACAAAGGCATTTAATCTTCAGCAATTTGTTATGGATCGCTTTAAGGGCTCTCAAGCTTATTATTTTCACTTCATCATGAAGACTTGTAAGGTAGAAGAACTGGCTCATCCATTTGTCGAATTAGTAGGAACAATCGCCTTTTCAGGTGTGATTGTTTTTGCTTATTTTAGAATCCATTACGGTGGAATGACGATAGGGGATTTTCTCCAATTCGCAATTGCCTTGGCCCTTTTGATGGATCCAATTAGAAAATTTTCTCAGGCCAATGTGAAAATTGGTCAAGGTGTAGCGGCCCTTGATCGCATCAATGAAATTCTCCATTTAGAAGAAGAAAAAGATACAGGTACTCATATTCCTTTGCATTTCAATCACGACATCGTGGTTGATAATGTGACTTTTAGTTATGGCGAAAATAATGTTATTCAAAATTTGAGCTTAAAGATTAAAAAAGGACAGAAAGTTGCTTTAGTTGGTCTCTCTGGCTCAGGGAAGTCGACATTGATCAATTTGCTTTTGGGTCTCTATCCAATCGAGCATGGGCAAATTTTTATTGATGGAATTGCGATAAGCCAAATTAAGCTACACGCGCTTCGCAAACTTTTTGGTCTCGTGTCGCAAGATATTTTTCTTTTCCACGATTCTATTAAGGCCAACTTGGCAATCGGTGGTAATTTTTCAGAAGCAGAGATTCGCAGAGCGCTAGAAGTTTCATATGCGTCAGAATTCGTCGACAAGCTCCCTCAAGGCCTAGAAACAATTATCGGGGACCGGGGAGCGAAACTTTCTGGTGGTCAGCAGCAACGTCTGACAATTGCCCGCGCCTTTTTACAAAATACTGATATTCTGCTTTTTGATGAAGCCACTTCAGCTCTTGATAATGAATCGGAAAAAGTTGTACAACGTGCTCTTGAGGCCATTGCGGGAAATAAAACCGTTATTGCTGTGGCCCATAGGCTTTCGACCATTCAGGACTATGACCAAATTTTCGTGATGAGGGACGGAAAATTGATTGAAAATGGCACTCACTCTGAGCTAATTGGCAATAATAGCGAATACAAAAAACTTTACGAGCTTTCTTTAAAGTCTGTTTAAAGTCTCTTTAAAGACCTAAACTTTCCTTGTACAATTCCTTTATATTTTTTCAATATTTTCATTTACAGAAATAGGAGTCTTATCGTGTCAAACGAATCAAATCTAGGATCAATGAATGATTTAGTCGCTCTCTGTAAACAACGCGGTTTTATATTTCAATCGTCAGAAGTTTACGGTGGCCTTAATTCATGTTGGGATATGGGTCCTTACGGAGTTGAGTTAAAAAATAATTTAAAAGCTCGCTGGTGGAGATCAATGACCTTACGTCAGGACGTTGTGGGAATTGATGCCTCAATTCTTATGCACCCGTTGGTTTGGAAAGCTTCAGGACATATTGATGGATTTTCTGATCCGCTAGTTGATTGTAAAGTTTGCAAGGAAAGATTTCGCGCTGACAATATTGATGTCACTAAGCCATGTATTAAGTGTGGAGCCAAAGATTCTTTCACTGATATCCGCCAATTTAATTTAATGTTTAAAACTCAAATGGGTGCGATGGAAGACACAGCTTCGACTGTTTATCTTAGACCGGAAACAGCTCAAGGGATTTTTGTAAACTTCCTAAACGTTCAAACGACCATGAGAAAAAAACTTCCGTTTGGTATTGCTCAAATAGGTAAAGCTTTTAGGAATGAAATTACTCCGGGAAATTTTATTTTTAGAACTCGAGAATTTGAACAAATGGAAATGCAGTATTTTGTGAAACCAGGTCTTCAAATGATTGCTATGGAAGAGTGGAGAAACACACGTTGGAAATGGCATCTTGAAAACGGTCTTCGCCCTGAAAAATTAAAATGGTCACCACATGGTCCAGACAGTCTGGCCCACTACGCTGACGCTGCTACGGATATTGAATATGAATTCCCAATGGGATGGGGTGAGATGGAAGGAATTCACTCTCGCACTGATTTCGACTTGAAACAACACCAGGAGTTTTCTGGTAAAAATATGCAATACGTGGATCAGGCCAATAACAACGAAAAATATCTTCCTTACGTTATTGAAACGTCAGTAGGAGCAGATCGTTGTCTTCTCGCTATCATGTGTGATGCTTATAGATTGGAAAATGCTGGTGACCCAGATAAAGAGCGCTCAGTGATGAAATTTCATCCGGCCTTAGCCCCTATAAAAGCGGCGATCATGCCATTATCAAAGAAATCAGAGTTGGAAGAAATTTCAAATAAATTATTTAACGATGTTATTGTAGATTACAAAGCTGAATACGACATCGCAGGATCAATTGGTAAACGCTATAGAAGACAAGATGAAATCGGTACTCCGTTTTGCTTGACTGTCGATTTTGATACCTTGAATGATCATGCCATTACGATCAGAGACCGTGATACCATGGTTCAAGAAAGAATTGCACTTGCTCAAGTTCAAAATTACTTAAAAGATAAATTTAAATTTTAAATACAATTTTCTCATACTAACAAAACCTCAATTAATCGAGGTAGGAGTAAAGAAACAATGACGACTAATAAATGGGTGTATCTCTTTAGCAAAGACTTGACTGAAGGGAACAAAGACATGAAAGATTTGCTAGGCGGAAAAGGAGCCAATCTCGCTGAGATGTGTGCTCTGAAGCTGGCCGTGCCCCCAGGATTTACCGTCACAACACAAGCATGTCTGGATTACGAAAAAAATGGTAAGGCGATAAACGAAGTGATTCGGACACAAGTTTTAAAAGCGATTACTGAAGCTGAAAGACTTACTGAAAAAAAATTCGGAGACAATGCCAATCCACTTCTTTTTTCGGTGCGTTCAGGAGCGAGAGCTTCTATGCCAGGAATGATGGATACAGTTCTAAACTTAGGTCTTAACGACAACTCAGTTTTGGGCCTTGCAAAATTAACAAACAATGAACGTTTCGCTTGGGATTCATATAGAAGATTTATTCAAATGTATGCCAATGTCGTTATGGATTTCAATGTTTCTCTTCTTGAATCAACTCTTGAAGATTTAAAAGAAGCTCGCGGCGTTCATGAAGATACAAAATTAACTGCATCAGATTTGAAAGAGTTGGTAGTTGTTTATAAAAAAATAATTCTGGAAGAAACAGGTGAGTCTTTTCCTAGTGAACCAATGGAGCAGTTATGGAGAGCAATCGCAGCGGTTTTCAATTCATGGAATAATCCTCGCGCCATTAAATACCGCGAGATTTATGACATTCCTCACTCATGGGGAACAGCAGTTAACGTTCAATCAATGGTCTTTGGAAATATGGGAGACGATTGTGCGACTGGTGTTTGTTTTACCCGCGATCCTTCAACCGGAGAGAGAAAATTCTTCGGTGAATACCTAATCAACGCTCAAGGTGAAGACGTTGTTGCTGGGATTAGAACTCCACAACCAATCAATGAATTTTCAAAAAATGATTCAAATAAAAAATTTAAGACACTAGAAGAAGCAATGCCAGAAGCATTCGCCGATTTGACTTCAGTTTATAAAAAACTAGAAGGTCATTATAAAGACATGCAGGATATCGAGTTTACCATTGAAAATAAAAAACTTTATATTCTTCAAACTCGCAATGGAAAAAGAACCGCCGCTGCTGGGATTAAAATCGCAGTTGATTTAGTGAGCGAAGGAATTCTCTCAAAATCAGAAGCTTTGTTAAGAATGAATCCTGAAGATTTAAACCAACTTCTTCACCCGCGCCTTGATCCAAAAGCACATAAAAAAATTATCGCCAAAGGTCTTCCTGCAAGTCCAGGGGCAGGAGCAGGGATCATTGCCTTTTCTTCGGATCGAGCTCATTTATTAAATGAAGAAGGGAAAAAAGTTATTCTGGTTCGTCAGGAAACTTCACCTGAAGATATTGCCGGAATGGTTGCTTCACAAGGGATTCTTACTGCTCGAGGAGGGATGACCAGTCATGCCGCCGTTGTGGCCCGCGGAATGGGGAAACCATGTGTCGCTGGATGTTCGGGGTTAATTATTGATTACGCTGCAGGAACTTTAACTGTAGATGGTAAAAGATACAAAGAAGGAGATGCAATAACTATTGATGGAGCAACTGGCGAAGTTATCGAAGGAGTCGTTCCAACTATTGAAGCTGCTATCACTGACGACTTTGCAATGTACATGAAGTGGTCTGATGAATTTAAAAAATTAGGAGTCCGAACAAATGCTGATACTCCTGATGATGCAAAAGTTGCGGTGAAGTTTGGTGCTGAAGGGATTGGCCTTTGTAGAACTGAACATATGTTTTTTGCAAAAGATAGAATCCTTGCTGTTCGCGAAATGATTTTTGCGAGCAATATAAAAGATCGACAACTGGCCCTTGCCAAAATTCTTCCATTTCAGCGAGAAGACTTCGTAGGGATTTTTACAGTATTAGATGGCTTACCAGTTAATATTCGCCTACTGGATCCACCTCTTCATGAGTTTCTTCCTCATTCAGCTGAAGATAGAAAAGAATTAGCAGATAGCTTACATCTCGACATGAAAACTATTGAGAACCGCGGAGACCAACTTCACGAGTTCAATCCAATGCTTGGTCATAGAGGATGTCGTCTCGGTGTAACTTTTCCTGAAATTTACCGCATGCAAGTTCAGGCAATCATTGAAGCAGCTCTAATTTGTGCAGACAAAGGAATCAATGTCATTCCCGAAATCATGATTCCATTAGTGGCCCTAGAAGGAGAACTTACAGTTCTTAAAGACGATGCCATTAAAGAAATTGAAAAAGTCTTCGCTGAAAAGGGTAAAAGAGTAAAATATAAAATTGGAACAATGATCGAGCTTCCAAGAGCGGCGATTATGGCCGGATCAATTGCGAAGCACGCTGAATTTTTCTCATTCGGAACAAACGATTTAACTCAAACAACTTTTGGTTTATCAAGAGATGATGCTGGAAAATTTTTGCCAGAGTATGTGACTAAGGGATTATTGCTTTGTGATCCATTTGTTTCTATCGATCAGGATGGAGTTGGGTTCTTAATGAAGCATGCGGTGTATGAAGGAAGAAAGACAAATCCGGATATGCACTTTGGGATTTGTGGAGAGCATGGAGGAGAGCCGCGATCAATTGAGTTCTGTCACAAGATTGGACTTGATTATGTTTCGTGTTCGCCTTACCGAGTGCCTATTGCACGATTGGCTTCGGCGCAGGCGGCGATTAGGAATAATAAGTAAATTAATAGGAAATGAAAAAAGCCCCAACTCGATTGGGGCTTTTTATTGGAGCGATTTGTGTCCATTGATTGAAAGTATCTGAGATTATAAGTACAATATTCAAATGAAATTTATCCTTACCATTTTATTTATTACTAGCATTATTGGCACTGCCCACTCTGCCGAAAAAATACCTTTTAGAGTCTGTAAAATTGATAAGGATTTTATTCCTTTCATCAATATGAAGGGGACGGGAATTTGGCAGAAAAAGATAAAAAAAGCGATTAAGGTTTTGCCACTTGAATTACAATTTCATGATGCTCCAAGAAGGCGCTGCTTTTTAGAGGCTGAGCAAAATAGCGCCACCGATGCGGTAGTGATTGGTTATAGAGTGAATTATTTAAGTTATCCTATGAAAAATGCCACGGAAACCGATCGAGATGCTGGCTTAGGTGTAGTCTCTTTAGTTGTTGTTGTTCATAAAGATTCTAAAATTAAATGGAATGGGGAAAGATTTGAAAATTTAGGAGACGAAATAGTCGGATCGCAACTTGGCTATCTGGTTAATGAAAAGCTTGACTCTATGGGAGTCCATAATGAAGAAGTTCCTACTGCAGAAAAAAATATTGAGAAAATAAACAAGGGAAGAATTGAAGTTGCAATCATGGCCAGGGAGGATTTTCTTCTTCTTAAGAAAAAGAATCATCTAAAAAATGTGGTGGCGTTACCAATTCCATTCCAAGAAAATGATGTCTACCTCGGAGTTTCAACTCCTTATTATCAAAAAAACAAAAAATATGTAGATGCGATCTGGGCAAACCTAAAAAAGAATAAATAAATCATGGAAAAATTAAAAAATCTAGCCTTCGAATTAATGGGGAATCAGCACTTCGATTCTTTGGCCGTAAGTGTGATTGATTTTAAATCAAAGTCTTTCAAGTCTTTTGAAATTTCAGCTGGCGTCTTTAGCACAAAGCCTTATTTGTATTTTGATTTAGCAAGTTTAACCAAAGTGCTAACCAATTCAGCGGTGAGATTGAAATATCCTGAACTTTTTGATGAAATGATGATGCTGTTGCTTAATCATAAAGCGGGACTTCCCATGGGCGGTCTACTATCAAAAAAAACCTGGCGAGAAGAGCTACTTGCTTATGAGATTAAAGAATCTCCAACTTTGTATTCAGATTATTCATCTCTTAGATGCATGCTCGAGATTGAAAAAAAATCGGGAAAAAAATTAGAGGAATTGTGTTCATATTATTTTGATAATGAAATGGTTCATTGGAAGAAACTTCCAACAGATTCTTTTTCGCCGGAGTACGGAATTAGAAATAAAAAAATTATTTGTGGAGAAGTTCACGATAATAATTGTTTTAATATCGGTGAATTTATTTCTCATGCAGGATTATTTGCCACCATTGGCGGGTTGAGCCGCTCGCTTCTAAACTTAGAGAATATTGTTCAGCTTAACGAACAAATAGGAAAATTATTACCGCTGCAAAAAGCAGAAGACCGCTTTATTTTAGGATTTGACCGAGTAATGGATCCTGAAAATACTCTGGCGGGAAAAGGGTGTTCGACAAAGACTTTTGGTCACCTGGGTTTTACGGGAACATCTTTTTGGATTGATCTGGAAAAAATGCGTGGTGCTGTTATTCTCACTAATGCTACTCAGACATATTGGTATGAGCGTTCAGGGCTCACTCATCTTCGTAAAACTCTCGGCGAAGCTATTTGGAAAATGTAATAACGGCTTCACAAAATTCCTTCGGGTGAGTCTTATGAATATTATGCCAAGCCTTTGCGATTGGATATAATACGGCCCTTGGGACGTGAGTTTTGATATGTTCTATACATTTTGGAGTTAAGGCCGATCCTACTTCCGGGTCCGCAATTAAAAACATAACTGGAAAATTAGATTCAGTTAAAGCAAAAGTTAAATCAGTATAATTTCCTTGATAACCGTAAAGTACAGCGACATCTGGCCAGAATTTTAATTCAAATTTATCGTGGCCCAGTTTGACTACTTTTGTTTTTAGCAGGTCATCAGCATATGAAAATAGGGGAGAAATAATTTTGAAAATTTCTTTCTTGCTTTTAAAAATAAGCGAAGAGACCTTCGATTTTCGAGCGAGCATAAGTTTCTCAAAATCCTTCTCCGGTGATCGTGGCTCACGCTGGTGAATGCCAATATCTTCGATGATCATCTTATCGATCATCTCTGGAAAAAGGGCCCCAAACATAAGAGCTGTTCGTCCTCCCATGGAGTGACCAAGCATGATAACTTTTTTTATTTTTAAATAATCTAGTAAATCTTTGATGTCGCGGGCCATTCTTTCGGCGGTGTAGTCTTCACCTTCTGGAGGTGTCAGGCCATGGCCTCTTTGATCGATCAGCAATAAATCAAAATCATTTCTAAGAAAAGGAATAATCGGTAAAAAAGTTTCATGGGAACTTAAAAGACCATGAAGCATAACCAGGACAGGCTTGCTCGTTTGGTCGTCTTTTATATATACGTGATGAAGTATTATTTTATCATCCTGGTAAAAAACGAGGACATCATTCCTAGACAGCTAGTTTTATCAGGGGCTTCGATCGTAAGCATTTTGAAATTGATAAGCATTTTATCATTGGCATTATACTCTTCTTGCTCATCGCGATTGAATAAAGCAATACCAACTATTTTTTTATTAGAAATTTGGTAAAGACCATGATTAGTTAAATAAAATTCTGATTTACCTTTTTGGGGAGATAATTCAATCCATTCATTTCTGATTTTTTTATTTTCGATAAATGTTTTTAAATTATCAGTATCTTTTATTTCTTTTTTAGATATTTTTTCATCAAGCCCTGTTTGAGCGATAACCATTTCTTCGATACGTTTATAATCCACCAGATTCGGAGCAGATTTAAGATTTAAACCTAAATGAGTATTAATCATTTTTGTATACTTGCTATCAATCGTATTTTTTAGCGTTTGAACTTGTTCAGTTGTGAGAGTTGGATCGCGTTTTGCTAATTCGTTCACCATCATATCGAAAATCTGACGTTTGTAAAAAAAGACATAACTATTAATATAGCTCGCTCTTTTACCTTGCAATTTATATTTTACAGCACTAGCTTTTTCCATATAGACATCAATCAGCTCTTTCTTTTTTGCCATGTTAAAGATATCTGGCAGAACTCCACCAACATCTCTTAGAATCCATTTTCCAGTAGGTTTTAAATCATTTGTTGTTTCAAAAACTAAGTTTTGCAAATTAGGTTCAAAATTAATCCCGTTTTTTAGTGATATCTCTTCAAACATATCGAGGTAGCTATCAATCATATATGTCTTAACAAAATCATATGAAGACAAGCCACTTTGTTTAATGACATCCATGATGAAAGGTGCGGATGTACTATGGGGACTCATCAAAACTAAAATTGAAAACCATTTTTTCTCACTTCTAAACACTTCATCGGGGATTTCACGAATTAACTGGCCACCTGATTTTTCAGGTGCTCCAGAGTGGGATTTGTCGATAATAAGACCTGCCGTTTCAGGAAAAAGTTTTAAATTCATAGAATTTAATTTTTTATCACCGATTAGATCAAAAACTTTTTGATTGGCAATTGAGCGTTCAATTTCATTTTCACTAACGAGGCGATCGATATTGTCTACAAGATTTTTATCAAGACTAATTTTGGCGATAAATGGTTTTCTTTCGCCATTGTTTCTATTCCATACAATCAACGAACGATAACTAGAAGTCGGAGATGCAAAAAATTCAGTTTGCTCATGACTGATATAGTTATAAGATCTTTTTAAAAAATCGTAATAAACTTCAGATTCAGGATGAACAAAAAGTTTAAAATGTTTTTTTCCACTGATCTTCATTACCAGTTGATCAGCAACTCTTGGATCTAGTGAATCGGTAAAAAAAAAATGAGCATCTTCTTCAGGGATTAAATAATATGGGAGGGAAAATTTTGGATTATTTTCTGGGATATAAGAGGGATTACGATTAGAGTGGGATGCCTCTTGCCCCCAAATCTCTTTATTATGTAAGTTTTGCTCTTCATGTAAAAATTCTTTTACGCCTCTAGCGAGATTTTCTTTTTCTTCAATTTTTAGAATGTGCTCTGAAGCTATAAAACGACTGACTTTTGGTGATAAAATAGCATTCCGCTCACACCCGTAAAATGTAAGGACTGCTAAAAACCACAATAAAAAAAATCGTAACTTCATAAATATCCTTCTAGAACATGATCATTAAAGATCTCATCGCTTCTGTGCATGATCCAGTCACTCCGTCTAAAGGCGGAGGAACTTTTTTTCCAGCAACACTTGCTATACCTTGGTAAAAGGCCTCAAGTGGTTGCTCTGTTTTAGAAACAGGAAGTAAGTCCAGCGTGAGATTTCCATTGTAAGTAACTTTTTGGTAGAGACCTGCATTTTTTAAGCCAGCTAATGAATAAATTTTCACCAAAAAATCAGGGTCAGTTTTTTCAGGAATTTTCATCCAAATCATATCTTCACTTTCCACCGATGTTCCAATGGTGAACTCGGCAAAAGCTTTGATCTTGCTTAGATGATCACCCGTAGAAGAGAGCGCATTATTAATCGCGCTTAAGGATTCAACATTTTTTGCCTTAAAAGTAATTTGTAGTTTTTGACTTTTAGGATTCCAAGTACCAGTCACTATGCTTTTCGAGAAAGCTATATCGAATTCCACTTTCCCCTTAAGTTGTTTATTCATCTCATGAACCAACTCACTAACTTTTACCAAACGCTCAAGAATAAAACTATCGGTGAAAGTTGGATTTTCTTCCGCAAACTTTAAAACGTCTTTCTCTGAAATGGTTGGTGAATTTTTTAAATGTGAGTAAGCATAATAACGATATGAGACGGATTTTTTAGCCAAGACATCAAAGACAAATGAGCGGTTTTTTTCAATTGTATTAAGCCCCATATTTAAAATTGGCTCCGGCAATCCTTTACTATCTCTCATTAAAAGATTGGCCAATAATTTATTTTGCATGTTTTTACGTTTTGAACTTGTCGCGTGAGCAAGTGTCTCGCTGTCGCTTCCAAGAATGTCTGAAATGAGAAGATACATTTCAACATTATCACCCGGGCTATTAAATATTTTTCTAAGGTATGAAGTTTCAACTTCGACTAACTCGGAACGCGCACGCGCTATTTCCAGCCATTGTGCACTTTCTTCGAAAGGAGAACCCACGTGTTCAACACTTCCTCCGTATTTTGCTCCTTCAATCTTCATTGCATTTGATTTCACTGGAATGCTATGAATTCCGTCATTAACTGAATTAGGGATAACAAGGTCACCAACCTTATATCCTTTTTCGGCAAAAGCACCTGCTGTCCCCATATAGACAATATTGGAATGCCCTGAATTTTTGAAAGCCTGAGCGATCGGGACGATTTCATCCCCCCATACGTTAGATACTACTCGCCACCGAACATTAGTTCCTTCGGCATTTTTAAAAATATAATCGCACATCTCAATGGTGAAATTGTCGTAGTTATAAACCTTAAACTTGGCAGGTAATAGTTTGGGATTACTTTCAAATTCTTTTTCAAATTTCAGGTAAGCATCTTCAATTATTTTTTTATCTTTAAAGATAGCTTCGAAAGGAGCTTTTTCCAAAGCAAAATACTTGTCACGTGCAGAGACTCCGAGCCTTTTTGTGAAAAGGTCGTGATCTTCGTCGTAGAGATTTTTTAAAGCCCGCATTTTCCAAAAGAGATAAAATTTACCATCGATTGATTCTTTTTGTCCGATGATAACTCTGTCAGCTTTGGGTAATAGCTTTAATTGAAGAGTATGTTCTTCTATTTTTGCAGCTTGAAATTTTTTAAGATCACCTTTTACGATAACTTTATTTTTAAGATTTTCGCCTTTAAAGTTTGAAAGTGATAATTGGTGAACGAGATGATCAAGACGATCTTGGCCTCCAATATTGGTGATAGCATAACGGAAGTTTTCCTCATCAGGATATTTTACAATAAAAATTTTATTGTAGTTTTTAGCAAGAGGTTTGACTTCGTAGAGGATTTCACCTTTTTGTTCTTTAAGTTGTTTTAAAAATTCGCGACTATCACCCAAATGAAATTCGATAGTTCGATTATTTTCGATGGCCTCCCAAAAGATAGCTCTTGTTGTTCTGTTTGAAATATAGTGGCCAGAATCAAGAGTCATATCTTCAGGATGGAGGATTTCGGCAGTGATTAAAGTTTCATTGACTAGTGATTCTTCACCCGAGTTCAAACTCAGGTCGATATTTAATTTACTAGGAGATAAGGTAAAGGCTTCATTGAGCTTGGTTCTAAAGAAATTATAATTCCATTTTAGGTCTTCTTTTTTGACGTTTTTGGCTAGATCTTTTGAGTTTAAATAATCATAAATCATTCCATCATAATTATTAGCATCTGAGAGTGCTTTTGGATCTAGGTGCATTCCGATAAGATCTTCAACTGAAATAGCTCGAAGAGCGGTAATTACTTTATCTGGAGCTTTTCCATCAAAAGCATTAGAGTACTCATTTATATAGTACTTAAATTTATCAATAGATAAGTAATAACTAATTTCATCAGTCTTTGAAGCGGGTAAACGAGAGCCAACTAATACGGTTGAACAGCTACTGAGAAGCGATAGCGAGAGTATTAAACTTAGAAACTTGTTAATCATAAATTACTCGTTATTTCCAAAAGCTAGTAATGATATCTATACATGCAGCACCCTTTTTTGGTGCAATTTCTATGGAAGGAGCAACTACTTTTTTAGTGAAAATTTTGTTAAAAAACTTAGAAACGAAGCTGGACTCTTGCGGAGGAAACGCTGTCATTTTTCCTCCATAACGATTAAGAGCTGAGTCGAAGTATTCTTGAGAGTTTTTCAAAACTTTTTGAAAAATCTCCTCTCCTTTTTGTTCACCGTGAGCTTTTACTAATTTCTCTTTAAATAGGCTTTTCATTAGCTCTTCAGTATTTGCTTTGTCCGTGTGAACTTTATTGTCAAAATATCCTACGACATCTTCCGGAAAGGCCATTAAGGGAAGAAGGAATTCCACTTCGTTTTGGAATTGAGAGGCAAAGTTAAAGGAAAGTAGCCTTGGGTCGAGAGCATACGCGCTCATTTTATTGTCACCAAAGTATTGTGCTACACCAAATTTGGGAGTGAAAGATAGGAATGGGCTTCCTTGTGGCTTTATTGAATGATTTGCAAACATAGTTACAATGCGAGCACTTTTCGTAAACTCACTTTCTATTTTTGCATTGGTTCCAATAAATTTTTCATTCATCGCGGTTAATGAACGAAGCCTACGATTCCAGGTTCCTTGGTTTTTCGTAATGATGGTAGACATGACAAAAATTTTTCCTTCTTTTTTGGCAGTTTCTTTTTCAAGTTCTTTTTCTCCTTGGTAAGCAGAGTAGATAAAGTCGTCATTTATACCGCGGTAAATAAAAACTCTCTGCTCCATAGGAAGTGGATGTACAATGGCATCAAGATAAGTTTCCCAGTATCTTTTTTCAAAAGGTGCCATCTGCTCCCAAGGAAGATATTTTTTTAATAAATCAGAAGCACCAGAGCGGTCATTTTTAGCTACAAGGTTTTTGAATTGGTGATCTTCAGACGCTTTATCTAGAGCTTCGATCACTGAACGTCTCTCTAGGTCTTGCTTTTTTTGGAGTTTCAATTTCTTTTGTGCCATTTCTAAATAATCATCTTTTTCTTTTGACCATTCAGTTCCGCGATTTTTTAGAGCATCTTTGACCTGTATTATTGAAAAATCTGGAATATTAGGTTCGGAGTGATTATCCATATTAGCAGAAGCTTCTCTTATCTTTGCCCAGTTTTGGGCAGTGATAGGATCTTGTTCAATTACATTGTAATACATTTCAAATGCCGCAAAATGGCTCACGAAATACTTCTCATCTTTTAAATTAATTAGGAAGTTAAATAGTTCAGCCGAGGCAACCGCATCACCGGCCGCTTCTTTAGAATGAAGGACTATAATTTTATAAGAATTGTCTTTGACCTGGAATTCTGGAAAATAGGCGACCCCATTTGGAAGTGTTGCATCTTCGAGAAACTCTACCGCGATTTCATTTATTGTTCCGGATTTTCCTCTAAAATGCTTTGTCGTCTTTATGTATTCTTGAATTGATTTGCGATAATCTTTTTCCGGATTGATGATGCTTGAAGAACGAAATTCAAAAAGCTGCAAGACTTTATCTTGAGTTTGAACAACCTCTTCTGCGGCCGGATATCTTTGAGGATTAAAGAATGAACAACTGGTAAGGAATAAACTTAATAAGGTTAAAAGTGAAAGTGTTTTCATTTAATAACCTCCCAGAATATTTTCGGTAATAATTTTTCGCTCGATAGACATTTTCAGTTCTCCTTATCAGTTCTTCATCGGAAATTTAGGCTAACTTTTTAGCTTTAAATGTGTTAAAATGTGGAGAACTTCCCATCAAAACCGACAGGATTACTCATGAACTTAACGAACAAGCAAGACTTCAACGGCTTAAAGAAATTCCAAAAAGAAATTAAGAAAATTTTCTTCTACCGTGTTTGTGGTACCGGTATGGGGGCAGCTGCTTGTTTATTAAAAGAAAAGGGTTATGACGTACAGGGTGGCGATGCGAATTTTTATCCACCAATGAGTACGTATTTAGAATCAACGGGAATTCCTCTGTTTAAGCTAGATCAAATTACTCAAGCATTTTTGAAAAGTTTTGATTTGATTGTCGTAGGTAATGTTATTCCTAATGGTGGGCCTGATGCTAAGTTGATTGAAGAACTCGGAGTTAAATTTTCTTCGTTCCCGACAGCGATTGGTGCTCTAGTCCTAAGTGATCTGAATGTTATCGGAATCGCAGGAACACACGGCAAAACAACCACAACTTTTTTAGCCACTCAAATTTTTGAAAAACTAGGAGCAAATCCAGGTTACCTCATTGGAGGAGTCATGGAAGACCGGCCCTCTTCGCGTTTGGGAAGTGGCAAGTATTTTTTTATTGAATCAGATGAATATGATAGTGCTTACTTTGAAAAAATTTCAAAATTCAGATCTTACTCTCTCGATAATTTAATTCTTACTTCATTAGAGTTTGATCACGCCGATATATTTAATTCAGTTGAAGATATTAAAGCGCAGTTTAGAGCAGCAATGCCTTATATTGGTAAAACTTTTATTATGTCGGTTGACTATATAGCTTCACTTGAACTCTTCAATGAGTTTACAGATGGAGACAAGTCTCGTTGGATAAAATACGGTGAGAAATCAGAGATTGGTCCAAAGATTTTAGAATCCGGTGAATCTGGCACTCGTTTTCAACTTCGATTTAATAAAGAAGACTTGGTTTACCAAACCAACTTGATTGGTAGACATAATATTCTCAATCTCGCTTCAGTTATTCTTTATGCTCTTACTGAAGGTTTTCAACACCATGAGATTTCAGAAGCTATAAAAGAGCTACAGATGGTTAAGCGACGTCAGGAAATTCGCGGTAGTTATAAAGGCGCATTAGTGATCGATGACTTTGCTCACCATCCTCGCGCTGTAGAGTTAACTCTTGATGGAATTATTACTCAATATCCCAAACGAAAAGTTCACGTTATCATGGAACCAAACTCTGCCACGGCGAGAAGTGCAATTTTTCAAAAAGAATTTACTGATGCTCTTAATAGAGCAGCTTCTGTTATTTTTACTAAACCTACACGTCCAACCAGTGTTAAGAATGTTGGTGACCTAGATATCTATAAAATCATAGACGCCGTAAAGGTTTCTGGAAGAAATGGAAGTGTCGTGGGAGATTTACCTGAACTAATGGCCGAAATTGAAAAAATTGCAAACCCCGAAAACCTAATTCTTATCTTGAGCAATGGTACATGTTTGGGATTGTGGGAGTCAGGATTTGTGAAAAACCTCACCAACGAATGAAAGTTTTAACTCAGCTTCTAGTTATTATTTTAATCATAGCTATTTCTCCTAAGCTTCATGCTACGACTGGTTTGGATGATGCTATTTTAGCAGAGTATCTAAAAATTCAAAAAGAATATTCAGATGAATCCTGCAAAGCGGGCACAGAATCAGCTTTTCAAGAGCTTGATAAAACCTATCGTGGCGATGGAAATTTTATTCCCGTTTCTCTGGATGAGAAAGTTGATCTCAAAACAATTAAAAATCTCATTCCTCTAATGATAGAAAAAAGTTTATGGATTCAGTCGCAAATTGATTTCATCAAAAAAATCCAAGATTCAAAAAGTTTAAAATTTGAAATGGATCGTTTAGAAAATGATGTTTCTCTTTTACTTGAAGCTAAAAAAGATTATTTTTTTACTAAGGACAAGGCTAAGAGGGATAATATACAAGCGAATGCCGGCTTGCAGTTTCAACAGATGCTAAAAGAAATTGAACAATTTAAAAACCAAATACCGTTTTTACTTAGTTTTAAATTCCCAGTTAATCATTTATCTCTGCGCACAGAATACGAAAAATTTAAAAATCAAAATAATAAAGAAGCCAGACTTCGTGCGAACTCTATTTATCTTTTTAGAAAAATTGTTCAAGACGGCACTTACGATGAAAATCTCATAAAAAGCGATGCCGTTATCCGATCAGCCTTTGATACTTTGTATATGTCATTGAACAAAGAATCTAATCGCAATTTTTTAACCGATAATGAACGGGTCGATTTCAGTTATGTTATAAGAAATTTTGATAAACTACTTTCACTTAAGCCTGATGCTTTAATCGCTCGCTATACAGAATGGAAGGCAAGAAATGAGCGCACCCTAGGGTTTTATCAAGACCTGGTTGAAGGAAAAAAAATCAAATTGTCTGAAGATAGCCGAATTAAAGATGTGACCTCTCTCTTGGAAGAGCGCGCTCGTTCACTTTACACTCTAAAAGATTTTGTTCTTTCGCGCGAATCCAATACTTATGACTTCTGGTCTCGCCGTTCTGAATTAATGCAGTCGCTTTTTGCGATTGAAACCATTCTTTATAGTGAAGTCGGCCGAATGGACGCTCCTGACGCTCTAGAGCGCCGAGATGTCGCTCAGATTGTTATTAATCGCTCAGAGAATTCAACTTATAATTTACTTAAAAGCCAGGACACCATCACTAAATTTTTGTCTCCAAAAATTAAGATTGAAGAAAATAAATGGCTCAATGTTCTTTTTAAGGAAGGGGAGTTTTCTTTTACCTATTTTTATATTCCTGGAAATTTTCATATCTATTGCCCGGATATGAGTAGGACTGGCCAGTTTTTAAGAAGAGAAAATATTCGCATTGCCTTGGAACTTTTAAATAAGCCAAGAACAAATTTTACGGCGCTTAGATATTTTTCACGCACAGGGATGTTTGGCCGTATCGAAATGGATTCTCTGTGGAATGAATTTAAAGCACTTCCAGAAGTCCCGGGGAAACCAGTGCGCAATCCTCGTAAGATCTATGGCCTATTTAAGCGCGATCAATATAAGTTTTTATACGATTTTACCAATGAAGATTTGAAAAAGAGCTTTCTTGTCGTGGAACTAAAGGGCAAAACCTATGTGGTGGACGCCAAGAATACAAAACAAATATATTATTATCGGAATCCGCAGCAATTTAAGTATTTCACCCTGCTAAAATAATTTGCCCTCACAAATCAAGACGTGTATATTCCCCCTAGTGTATTATTTATTTAGATGGTTTTTATTTACCATCTCTCATTGTGGAGAGTCCTATGTTGAAAGATTACATCTTTACATCTGAGTCTGTGACTGAAGGTCACCCAGATAAAATCGCCGATCAAATTTCGGATGCAGTGTTGGATGCAATGCTTGCTCAAGATCCAAAAGCACGCGTTGCTTGTGAAACTTTAATTACAACTGGACTTGTTGTTCTTGCTGGAGAAATCACAACGACAGCTAATGTTGATTTCCAAGCAATCGTTAGAAAAACAATTAAGGACATCGGTTACGATGATTCAAGAAAAGGCTTTGATGCAACTACTTGTGGTGTGTCCATAGTTCTTGGAAAACAATCTCCTGATATCGCCCAAGGGGTTAACGTTGGAGAAGGAACTTTTGTAGAACAAGGTGCTGGAGACCAAGGCTTAATGTTTGGTTATGCCTGTAACGAATCAGCTAACTTCATGCCACTTACCATTGACCTTTCTCACCAATTAGCAAAAAAACTTTCTGAAGTTAGAAAAAATGGCCCTCTTCCACTTCTACGCGCTGATGGAAAAACTCAAGTATCAGCTCAGTATGTGAATGGAAAAATTACTCGTTTGGATGCAATCGTTATTTCTACTCAACACGCTGAAGAGATGACTTTAAAGCAAATCGAAGAAGGTGTACGTGCTGAAGTTATCAATAAGGTAGTTCCAGCAAACCTAATCGATAACAATACAAAAATTTATATCAACCCAACAGGTCGCTTCGTAATCGGTGGACCAATGGGAGACTGTGGTCTTACAGGAAGAAAAATCATCGTAGATACTTACGGTGGTCACGGTGCCCACGGTGGTGGAGCTTTCTCTGGTAAAGATCCGTCAAAAGTTGATAGATCAGCGGCGTATGCTGCTCGTCACGTAGCTAAACATATCGTAGCAGCAGGCCTTGCTGAAAAAGCATTAGTTCAAGTTGCCTACGCTATCGGTGTTGCTCAACCAGTATCATTCTTGGTTGAAACATACGGAACAGAAAAAGTTGAAATCAAAAAACTTACTGACGTTATCAACAAAATGTTTGATATGAAGCCAAGAGCAATCATTGAAAGACTGGATCTATTAAAACCGATCTACTCTCAAACAGCTGCTTACGGACACTTTGGTCGCGATATTTTCCCTTGGGAAAAATTAGACCGCTTAGAAGAACTTAAATCTCATTTCTAGATATAAGCGCCAAGTTAAAATTCAAGAAGCCTCCGATTCAAATTCGGGGGCTTTTTTTGGTCTTGTTTGTAGTAGCGAAGACTTCATGTGATTTCAGGTAAGTTTTAATCATTAGGTTTTGAGCTTCCTTGCTTCTTCCAAATAAATTCAGCTATTTCTAAAAGCAAATGGACTGCAAGGAGATGTATGATGATTTCTTTCATTGGTGAGATATTTCTGTATGTATTTCTGGATTTTCTATTGTCTTTACCAGGAGCATTCATACAATGGCTATTTTTTAGGAGACGACGAAGTTTTAAAGAAATATACAGAGATGATTTATACTTAAATCCCATAATTGGGGGAGCATTTATAGTACTCATTTGTAGTGGAGTATATTTTTATGTCAAACATTAAACAGTATCTAAAGCACTCACTTTATAACCAATTAGCAAATCGAAAAGCTAAGAAATAACAAACAGTCGTTGACTAAAAATCGACGGATGTTTGTTGTACAATGCTTTCACGTTGGGCTGCCTTCACTGTTCTAATTTCAGCACCACAGCTCCCGCATCGTATTTGATAAAGAGACCCACTTGGGGCTATCAAAAAAGATGAGTTCAAACGAACTCTAGTGCCTGATAAAAGATTTTACCTCTGTCTAAAATCCTCATAAGTTCCAAATCATACTCAAGCTTTCCTCTATAAAAGAGAAAGTATTTCTTCTCTGCCTGAATTGAATTATAATGGCCCACAATATGCTTTGCTGTTTTATGCTTTATTCCATTATTAAATATATAATTGAGAACATTCTTTAATTGCCTTGGAGACGAAATTTTCCTGAAATGATAACGGTGCTTATAGACGCCCCCTTTTAACTTCCTCATTCTATTGATCGCCTTTGAGATGGTCACACCAAACGACTGCATTCCTTTACTCAAGATATGATTGTTGTCCGCCTCAATTAACAAATGGACATGATCATACTCTAGCGAATAGTGAATGACCTTGAGTCCCTGTTTTCTAGCATTCAAGATTGCTCTCTTCAAAATAGATAAGACCGATTTATTTTTGAGCTCTGCCTTAATCTTTTTGATTTTAACTGTAAGATGAAGTGAGCAAGCTTTTGATAAATGGGGCCTTGAAGTATGTCTGATTCCAGGATCATGGATTGAGGGTCTTCCTGCGCCTTTTATATTGATGAGAGGGCATGTGCCAATGGACTTTTAAGAAGTTATTCTTTTTTGCTAGAGGAGGAGGGCCAGTTCCAGTGAAAAATATTTGTTTAAGGAAACTGTTTTTCGTATCATTTTGATCAACTTTTATTTATTTGAGAAGAACCGATACTGACCATATGTCTCTTATTGGGGAATTTATGAAATTATTCTTTTGGTTTTCTTTGCTAGTTTCGGTGTTGGTTTCTTTTAGCTTAAATGCAGAAGTAAGTCGCTCACCTGCAGTCGTTGGAGGTCAGTGTGATCTCGATATTCGAACTACCAAAATTCAGTCAGGCAGCGAGAAGGTATTTAACCAGGAAGTTACGCATAAAGTGGTCATACTTTCTGATGATAGCGTCGGCTGTTCGGTTATGCCGAAAAAGCAGTACCCGAGTTCAACTTACGAAGAAAATGCCCGCAATGAAATGAGACTTCTCTTTCAAAAATATCCTGAGAATTATTCCAAAAATTGTGTTGAACATTTCAAGGCACAAGGCTTAAAAAAGTCAGAATATGTCTGTGAAGAGCCAGCAATCGTTTCAATGTCATTTACTCGCTTTGGTTGTGAAAAGAAAATGGAAGATGGAACACAGAAGGTAGCATTCGCCGGCTTCACTTACGCCTCTGTGAAGTATCAGCAACGAGGAGTAAGGATTGAAGAGAAGTCGGCAGAACTCGTTCAAAAGGAGCAATGCGCTCGTGTTAATGAATGTATTGAGCAAGCTTCAGAAAAAGAAATGCCGGAGCTTAAAAAATTATCTGCAGTTGCCTGTAAAGCTGAGTTAACACCAGTTTCAACGGCAAGAGCTCCCGCTCTTGAAAAAGATTCTAGCTTTGATGGAAACAGAACACCTAAAAATAATTCTAATTCCAATTCCAATAAAGATGAACAACAAAAAAATCCTGAAGCCTCAGGTTCAGTGTTAAAATAATTATATGAACTTCTTAGATATATTTCTCTTCATCCTTAAATATATTCCATTTTGGGCTGTGCCAATGGGACTAATGAGTGCGAACTTTGCTTACCTTTACTGGTTGAAAGACTTTCGAGAAATAGCCTATGGTTGGGGTGTCGTAACCTTGTTTTGTCTTACATCAACGGCCGTTTATTTTGTTATTGGTGGCCCGGATCAAATCGTGCAGACTTTTACGCACGTTTTTCACTAGTTACTCTTGTTTCAAGAATTTTGGGAAGTTATTGCCGTCTTCTACCTTAAGATGTTGAGAAATTGACACCACACCAATTATATTGCTAGCATTTTTCTATGGGTCATAGGATTGACCATTTTTTAGGTAGTAGCTTATTGATCGCATTAGGTATTCATTAATTTCTTTCAAGGACGCGAAGAGTGAATGATTTTCAATTTCTGCATACATCATTTGAACAGCAGGATCAGACTAAGTCTGGAACACAAAATTTAAAGCTCCCCGATATTTATCTGGTCGAAGATGACCGCGTGCTTGGTACGACGATCAAAAAATACCTAGAAAAAAAATTAGCGTTAAACGTGCACTTTTTTTTAACTCCCACCGAATGCCTTCTCGAACTTGATAAAAAAATAAAATCTGAAACTGTCGTTAACCAAACTCCCTTCTGCCTAATTACAGATATTAGTTTCGAAGTAGGAGGCTCAGATGGATTATTGTTAATTGATCTTCTTAAAGAGCGTGGTCACCATTTTGTCTCGATCGTTATGACTGGGTTTGCTTCTATTGAAACAGCGATCAATGCTACCAAAAAAGGTGTTTTTCACTACCTCACAAAACCTTTTGAATTAGAAATTCTAAGTGAGCTTGTTACAAAAGCATTCATTAAAAAATTAAATGTTCCCGAAAGTGCCTTTACTAGTAGTGAAGCCTTCATTAATAAGACTAATAGTTCTCCTAACGCTTCAAACGCACCTCATTTATTCCAAAGTAAATTTAAAATTGAAGCTCCTGGTGTCGATGATATTTTTTGTGGAATGGTTGGACGCTCAAAACAAATGAAGCAGGTCTTCGAGCGAATTAAAAAAGTAGCAGCTTCAGATTCAACTATTTTTATTTCTGGCCCTTCGGGGACAGGGAAAGAACTAGTGGCAAACGCTCTTCATCATCTTTCTAATCGTAAAGCTCATAATATGGTTTCTGTGAATTGTGGCGCAATTCCTTCAGAGCTTTTGGAGAGCGAACTCTTTGGTCATGAAAAAGGTGCCTTTACTGGTGCAATTTCTTCTCGCAAGGGAAGATTTGAAATGGCCCATAGAGGATCAATCTTCCTCGATGAAATTGGCGATATGCCTCTTTTGTTACAAGTTAAAATTCTTCGCGTGCTTCAAAATCGCGTGATTGAAAGAGTTGGTAGTACTGAGACAACTGAAATTGATGTTCGCATTATCACCGCAACTCATAGAAACTTGGAAGAGGCTGTCCAGGAAGGAAACTTTCGCGAAGATCTTTATTACCGCTTAAACGTTATTCCAATTAAAATTCCGGCACTGAAAGAGCGCCGAGAAGATATTCCTTTAATGATTTCTTATTTTCTTTCAAAATTTGTGAGTGCAGATTTAAGAAATAATATTGAATTTGATGATGAAACTCTTGAACTGCTTATTTCTTACGATTGGCCAGGAAATGTTCGCGAACTAGAAAATTTAATTGAGCGCTTAGTAATCTTAAAAGGCGGAAGCTTGATTAAGGTTGCTGACCTTCCTGCAAAATTTTTAAAAGTATCTCCTCAGAACGTTGAATCATATAAGAGCTTAATTAATCTTCCCAACGAAGGAGTGGATTTAAAACAGTTGTTATCTGATATCGAAGACTCACTTATCAATCAGGCCTTAGAATTAACAGGTGGAAATAAAAATCAAGCTTCAAAGCTTCTTTCTATGAACCGCACAACGTTGATTGAGAAGATGAAAAAGAAGGGGTTTCTCCAGTTAAGCTAGATTGATAGTTTTTATCTATCGTTTAATAAAATCAATCGATTTGATCAAAAATCTCTCTTGGGGCATTGTTAATTAATGTTGATTATTTCAACTCAATTAAATTCTATCCAAGGGGGAGTTTTATGGCCGCTACATTGATTAACACCAAAGTTCCAGATTTCAAAGTTCAAGCTTATTACCACAACGATTTCAAAACGATTACTCAAGAAGATCTTCAAGGAAAGTGGTCTATCTTCTTTTTCTATCCAGCAGACTTCACATTCGTCTGTCCAACAGAACTTGGAGATATGGCCGATAAATATCCAATATTTCAAAAAATGGGTGTTGAAGTTTATTCAGTAAGTACTGATACGCATTTTGTTCACAAGGCTTGGCATGATGCTTCAGAGACAATTAAAAAAATTAAATACCCGATGCTAGCTGATCCAACAGGACATTTATCAAGAGCGTTTGGCGTGCATATCGAAGAAGAAGGTTTGGCCTATAGAGGAACATTTTTAGTGAATCCAGAAGGATTAATAAAGCTTGTTGAAATCAATGATAATGGAATTGGCAGAAACGCTGATGAGTTATTAAGAAAAGTTCAAGCGGCCCAATTTATTGCTGCTCACCCCAACGAAGTATGTCCAGCGAAATGGACGCCTGGTGGAGCGACTTTAAAACCAGGTCTTGATCTAATTGGTAAAATCTAGAAATTATTTTTAAAGCTTAAATTAGTGAGTGAGGGAATGTTATGTTGGATAATAATATAATTGAGCAACTGAAAGCTGTTTTTACAAAACTTACGAACACTGTAGAGTTGGTTTATGATTTAAGCGATCATGAAGACCAAAATCAGCTAGTCGAAATGCTTGGTGAAATTGGTTCGACATCTCAATATATTGAAGTGAAATCTTCTAAAAATCCTTCTGATATTCCTCAGTTTTATCTTGAATATAAAGGGATGAAGAACGGAATATCTTTTAAAGGTATACCGAGCGGACATGAATTTACCTCACTTATTCTTGCGATTTTGAATTCAGATGGGCAAGGAAAATTACCCGATGAAAAAATTATTAAAAGAATAAAAAAATTAAAAGGTCCGATTGAGCTTAGAACCTTTATTTCACTGAGTTGTGAGAATTGTCCTGATGTTGTGCAGACCTTAAATCAGATGGCGATTATTCATGGTAATTTTACACATCAGATGGTCGATGGAGCTTACGCCCAAGAAGAAATCAAAGTTCTCGGTATACAAGGTGTTCCGAGTGTAGTTCACAATTCAAAACTGGTGTATTCCGGCAAGCTAAATCTGATTGATCTTCTCGCAAGTCTTGAAAAAACGTTTGGTATTGAAGAGTCGAATGATTTGATTGATCCAAATCTTGGGCAATTTGATGTCGTCGTTATTGGTGGTGGGCCTGCAGGATCATCAGCTGCGATTTATAGTGCAAGAAAAGGTTTGAAGACTGCTATCCTTGCTGAGAAAATCGGAGGACAAGTTCAGGACACCAAAGGAATAGAGAATCTGATTGGAGTGAAATATACTGAAGGACCCAAGCTTGTCGCTCAATTAAATGAACACATCGCGGAGTATCCTATTACGGTATTTGAACATCGACGAGTGAGCAAAATTATAGAAGATAGTATCAAGCGGATTGAGCTTGAAGGCGGAGAGTATTTAACTGGAAAGGTCATTATCGTGACGACGGGAGCGAAGTGGAGAGAGCTAGGTATTCCAGGGGAAAAAGAATATATCGGTCGTGGTGTAGCGTTTTGTCCTCATTGTGATGGGCCCTATTACAAAGGGAAAAAGATTGCAGTTGTTGGCGGAGGAAACTCTGGTGTTGAAGCGGCGATTGATCTTGCTGGAATCGTAAAAGAGGTTGTGCTCTTTGAATTCATGGATCAGTTGAAGGCGGATAAAGTTTTAGTTGATAAATTAAAATCCCTTCCCAATGTTTCAATTCAGACTTCTGCGCGTACTTCACAAATTATTGGGGATGGACAAAAAGTTGTTTCACTTGAATATGAAAATAGAAATACTAAAGAAATAATGAAGATTGATCTCGATGGAATCTTTGTTCAAATTGGATTGTTGCCTAATAGCGGGTTTATCAAAGATCTTGTGGAGACGACTAGGTTTGGTGAGATTGTGATCGATAATAAAAATCGTACATCAGTTAAAGGCATTTATGCTGCCGGTGATGTGACCACTGTGCCTTATAAGCAGATCGTGATTGCGATGGGTGAGGGAGCAAAGGCTGCGCTTGCGGCATTTGAAGATCAGATGCTCTCCACTTAATTACTGCTCACCCTTCTTAATTGACTCACGAAGAAAATATTTTAAAACCTTATTGCGGTTAGCTCCACCAACAAGCGAGCGCAGATCTTCATGCAGACCTTGATCGTAGATAAGAGCATGGAGAGTTCCCGGACCCTCTTCAATTTGCTTGGTGATTTTGCCCATTGATTCCGATGACTGCTTAAAGTTTGCCACTGATTGAGTAATGTTCTTGTCGTTCAAACTACTCATTACCTTATTAGTGTTAGCTGTTAAGCTTTCAAGGTTCAAAAGAATTTTTTCTAAACGATTATTTTCTACAGAAGAGAGAATTTTATCAAACTTGGTAAGAATACTTCCGGCCGCAACCATTAAGTCTTCGCTCTTTGTAATAATATGTTCAAATTGATTGCCCTCGTTGGTGACTAGGTAATCACCTTCCATTACAGAAGGAGAAGCATCTGTCCCACCATTAATTTCTAAAAATTTATCACCCAAAACACCTTGAGTTTTAAAAGTCATGGTGGCGTCTTTTTTTACCCATTCTTTGTAACTTGAACTAACTCCGAGAGTAACTATCAAGGTGCGGACATCTTTAAATTGAATGGAGTGAACACTTCCAATCTTAATTCCTCTAAGTTGAAGAGCTGCACCTTCTTTAAGGTTTTGAGCGTTTGCCACTTCTGTTTTTATATAAATTCGGCTCGAAAAAAGAGGGTTTTCTTTATTGAGCATGAACACGGTGATTCCAATCACGCAAAGGAGAATTGAAATAAAAATTCCGGATATTAAATAATTTTTTCTATCATTTGGTTTTATCATGTCAATTCCTTGGTGCTTGTAATGAATTTTTTGACGATCGGGTCTGCCGAATTCTGAAACTTTTCAGGTGTGTCGTTGAAGGCGATTTTTCCTTCATGTAAAACAACGATGCGATCACACAGCATAATTGCCGACGGAATATCGTGCGTGACAAAGATAGAAGCTAAGCCTTTCTGTTTTAATTTTTGCATAAGAGAAACGACGTTTAATGTATTGCCAGGGTCGAGTCCTGCGGTGGGTTCGTCGTATAAAATAATTTCAGGATTTAGGATCATCGCGCGTGCCATACCGACACGCTTTTGCATACCGCCTGACAAATCAGAAGGCATGAGTTCTTCTTTACCTTCGAGATCAATTAATTTTAACATCTCAGCTACTCTATCTTTAATTTGATTATAGCTAAACTTCGTATGTTCAAATAGAGGATAGGCTATATTTTCAAAAACATTGATGGAGTCAAACAAGGCTCCATTTTGAAAAGAATAAGAAATTTTAATTCGGTAAGGTATAAGTTCATTTTCTGAAAGATGATCAATTCGATGCCCATCAAATAAGATTTCGCCCTTGTCGATTTGTTCAAGACCAATAATGGATCTAAGTAGAACGGATTTTCCTGTCCCTGATCCCCCCAGGAGGCCCAAGCTTTCTCCGCGATGGAGTGTGAGGTTTATCCCGCTGTGGATTTGGTTTTCCCCAAAGGCCTTATGAATGTTTATTAATTCGAGAATTATTTCTTTCATAAATTACCAAATAACCAAAAATATTTTACTAATAAAAAAATCAGTAATTAAAATAAGAATTGAAGCAGTAACAACAACCCAAGTTGTCGTTAAACCAACACCTTTTGTTCCATCTTTTGTTTTAAGACCTTTGTAGCAAGCAATAATAGTAATGATTCCAGCAAATACCACTGACTTAATAAGTCCTGACATATAATCGTGGAATTTTACAGTAGAAAAAACTTTATAAAGATAAAAGCCAGGAACGATATCGAATTCAGTTTTACAAACTAGCATCCCTCCGAGAATTCCAACGGCAAAGGAAAGAGCAGAGAGAAGAGGAAGAGATATAACCAATGACCAAAAACGTGGAACAACTAAAACTCGGACAGGTGAAGTTCCGAGCGCTCGAATTGCATCAACTTGTTGAGTAACACTCATTGCTCCAAGCTCGGCAGCAATTCCTGAGCCAACACGACCAGCAACTAACAAAGAAGTAAAAAGAGGTGCCATTTCGCGAGCAAGGGAAAGAGAAACAACGGCCGGAACATAAAGTGTTCCACCAAACTTGGCAAGACCATATCCGAAATTAAGAGTCATAACTAAACCCATCGTCAAACCGATGACGACAGTAATAGAAGTTGAACCGTATCCTATATGGTTAATTTGTTCCATTAGACGAGAAAAGTAAAATGGTCCAGTGACGGTGCATTTTAATGTTTCAAATAAAAGCCCAAAGATTTCCCCCACGAAAATAAAAAATTCTCGTGCTGACAAATATAAATTTTCGAGTTTGTTTTCTATTAATTTAATCAATTAAGAATAATCCTCTGTATAAAAACTTTTAGAGCAGGAGTGTCAGTATTCAGATTTTTTTGATTAGTCGAAATTAAAACATAATCATAAATACAATTGTTTTTTTGAATTGTAACGATTCTAAAAAATCGCAGGATACCATCGAGTTTTCCATTAGCAGCAACTTCAACACCTTCTCGCTCTTGATAGAAAACATTATTCTTTTCAGTTATTTTTACGTCTTCTATACCTGTAAGTATGGATGAAGTGAGTGCACTCAGAGTGCTTGCCTCATATTTTCGACAGGCACTATTAAAAAGAAAGAGAGACTTGGTGTTTATATTTTGAAGGGCATAGTCTGATCCTTCGGAGTTGATTGCAGACCAAGGAGCAGGGGGGTCATTCTTTAGTTTATTTACGACATTAGAACTTTTTTTATAAAGTCCGCTATCTGTACTAGAGCAAGAACAGAAGAAAATAATGGATGATAATAATAAAATGTGTTTCATAAACTCGTCTAAAGTCGTTTGGTTTTAGGTCATTTCTCGTTAAGCATTTATCTTTATTAGAATGGTGTTCTAAATTGTTGTAAACAGAGTAAAATATCCATATGTCATATTAATGACAAGAATTATTTGCCGCTCGGAAAAATATTCCTTTAAAAAAATTGAAAACAGAGTAAACTTAGTGCTGAGTCAGAAGTGCGTTCAGGATGAATGACACTTTATTTAACAAGGCTCCCATAAGGACAAATTTGATGCGAACAGGATGTTTCGTGAAAATGTGCTCCGTAAAAAAAATCTTCAAATTTTTGACGATTTTTTTAATTTCACTTTTCGTATTGGAAAATATTTCCTTTGCTCAAGCTCTTATGGATCAAGAGAAGGCTTCAACATATCTTCGTTGGAACTTCTTCACTGGCCGTGATCAGCTGCAATTCAATAAAAAAGCAAATATTGTTGTTATAAAGACTCTTAATAATGACCTTTACAAGAATCTCAAAGATGAACTTTCTTCTTTGAAAATCGATCAGTCTTATATCAAAGGCATTAGCTATAAAGAATCCGAAAGTGAAGCCAATACGGCCAACGCTATGGCGATCGAAATTGAACTAAAAAATGATAACGTTGAAATGTTTAGTTTTTATCGCGAAAGAGACAAAAAATACGTAGTAGATTTTTGGATGGATGGCGACACTGTTACTCTTAATAAAGCAGCTATTAAGAAACCAGTTGAAGAAGATCAACAGGTTGAAGAAGTTACTGCGAAGGCCTTACCAGTCGCTCCAGCGATCACTAAAGCATTAAGGCCTAAAACTAAAAAGAGTCTTAGTTCTAAGTCTGCTCCAAAAGCAGACTTAGCCTCAATCGTTAAAGAAGACAAAATTCTTTCTAGCTTTGTAGTTGATCCTAATAAAGTTGTTGCGAAGTCAGAGAAAGAACTACTGATCGAAGAAGTAGAATCAAAAAAACCTTATAGAGACTTCCGCTACGGAGCTACTTTTATTTGGGATTATGATCCTATCGCTCCTGCTTATAAAGAAGTTGTTAATTTAAAAACTAAAATTCCAGAAATTTTTTATCCAATTGCTAATCGTTCATTCAAAAAAAGTGAGCAAGAGGCTCATCTTCAACTAACCATTAATCTTTATAGAAAAAGAAAATGGGGATTGATGTATAAATCAATCAAGTTATTCCAACAAAAATATGGAATGAACGCTGAGTGGGAGCTGGTTGAGTTTATTAAAGCGAATGCTATATTAAGAGAAAATATTGAAACTCCAAATCCAGAACTCTTTAAAAATGCTTTTTCAATTCTTAGCACTTTGTCTGAAAAAAGTGAGAACTACGAACTTAAAAAAGCGATCTATAAATACCTTCTGACTTTTTATATGGCAAAAGGAGAGCATTTAAAAACTCTTCAACTGTCAAAGAACTATTACGCTGGCACTCGCGATAATTTTGATTTTGAAGAATCAGCTATTCCTGCTGAGGCGATGTTGAATTCTTTGGCAAAACTTGGACAAATTGAAAAAATTCAAGAGTTGTCACAAGAAAAATCTATGAAAAAGATTTTGCCGGCCCAATTAATTCTGGCCTATCAAAGCTACAGCTTTCTTCGTTCAGGAGACTTGAAAGCTCTTATTAGTCTTTACGAGAAAAATAAAGTTTCTTTAGCTAAACCTATTGACCCAGTTATTATGTACAATACAGCCGAAGCTTACTTTAGAGTAGGTCGTTACAATGAAGCAATGGCGCTTTATGAAGAATTTGTAAAAAATTACTCCCATGAATTTGTAGCTTCAAACGCCAATCTTAGAATTGCTCTTTGTTCAGACCTCTTAGATCACAACTATCAAGACACATTAGAGCTTTATAAAAAAGCGATTGATCAGTCGGTTGACAGTAATGTAAGTTATGAATCCCGCATCCGTTATGTGGCGTTTAGAGGTGTCAGAAAGATAGCTCTTGATGACCGCGATCGCGAAATTAGAATTTTCCTGGAACAAGACAAGAATTTAAAAACAATACCGGATAAAAACCTCACAAAACTTTTGCAACAAGTGAGACTTCGATCATTGATTGTGGATGAAAAGTATAAAGAAGCTCTCACTTATTTATCTCTTCTCCCTATGGTGACGATGCCTAAGATTGATGCCCGCGTTTTTGACGGAGACGGCGCAGAAGTTATTTACGGAATTATTTCTGAGTTTTACAAAAAGTCAGAGTACTCACAAGTTATTAAGGCATGGCAAACTTACAAAGATAAATATGTTGATAAAGTTGCTCAAGATCCGTTTATTAACTTCGTCGTAGGTAGTAGCTATATCAAGCTTGGCCTCTATAAAGGCTTTGACGAGGTCTATGCGAGTTTTGAAAAGCTAAAAGATACTCCCAATAGAACATTTCCTATTTGGATCGCTCGTGGCAGTTTTCAAAAGGCAAGTGATCTTCTGAGTGAATTGGTTTTAATTAAAGATATCAAATTACAAAATTGGGATTTAGTTCAAAAGAATATCGCTACTTTTGACAAGAAAATGGCCAGTTATAATAAAACTAATTATTATAGAGGATTAGTTGCCTTCAACCAAAAAAATTACAAAGAAGCTATCTCACAATTTGAGAATTTTTTCTCTAAGCAAGATCAAAGAATAATATATGATCCTTCAGACGTTGCGGATATGATCCGGGCCTATACTGACTCCATCTACGAATTGGGCCAGACGGATAAATTCCTGAAAGTTAGTGACGCAATCTTAAATGACACCAATAGCTTCGGCACGGATAATGCTTATATACAAAATGTCAGGGAAAGAATTGCCTACCTTGGTATCGAAATAACCGCCGGACTTGGGAAGAAACAAAATTACATGCTATTTGAGAAAAAAATTACGGACTTTAAAAAAGCTAACCCCAAGTCGATTTACACAGGACGAGTGAATTATCTTTTAGGACAAGCAATGGTTATTAATCAGAAAGTGAAAGAAGGGAGAGAGGTTTTCACAAGTTTGATGAACGATAAGGATACTTCGGACTACATCAAAGAACTTGCGAAGAGTGAACTGAGTCTATTGAATTTGAAGGAAAAAACATTATAAATTAGTCTCAGGATGGAGGCGATTCGTATGACAGGAGGTCAGATGGAAGCGATTAGAGTAGAACTTTTTGGAACTGATGCAAGAGTAGAGAAAGCACTTTTGCAAGCTAGAAACTTATCTGTGAGTAAAGCTGCGGTACTTGTTGTTGGTGAAAACGGGGTAGGTAAAAGAACTCTTGGTCGTTACATTCATGAAAGTTCAGGACGAGCTAGCCAGCCTTTTGAACTCGTAGATTGTTCTCTTCCAGCTCAGGATGTTGAGAACAGAATCCTAGGTCATAGAGACAATACAACAGGAAGATTCAATAAAGGAATCCTTGAAGCTGCCAACAAAGGGACTGTGGTATTTGCCAATATTGATTGCCTTGATGAAGAATTTCAAAAAAGACTCCACAAAATTATCAACGAACTTGAAGATTACGATATCGATGTTCGTTTGATCGCTACCACAACTAAAAATCTTTCTAAGCTTGTTGGTGCAGGAAGATTTTATCGTGGATTATTTTCACTCTTCGCTAATAATGCAGTAACGATTCCAGCTTTAAGAGAGAGACAAGAAGATCTACAAAGATTAGCTCGTCACTTTATGAATGAAGCGACTGAGCTTGGCGAAATATCTAATGAAATTGATTCAATTGCAATGAGTAGAATTACTTCTCATTATTGGGCAAATAATATTCATGAATTAAAACAAGTGATTTCAAGTTCAGTGAATAACAATTCTTCATTGTTAGACGAAAGTGCCTACGAAGTTAGTGACAAGAAATCGGTAAAATTCATGAGTGATGATGACTCTGAAGGTGTGAGACTAATGTCGTTGAAAGATGCGGAGAAGCTTCTTATCAAAAAAGCACTTATCCACACTACTGAAAATAGAACTCAAGCTGCGAAAATTCTTGGTGTGTCTATTAGAACTTTGAGAAATAAAATCAATGAATACAGAAATGATGGATCATCATATTTTGTTAATTTGAGATAACCGAGAGGCAATTGCAACCTAAGTTGCAATTGACCGAACGGCAGCAAGAAAAGGAGATCCGCAAATGAACATAGACGACAAAACAACTCAGGCCCTAGCTGCTTCTTTGAAGTACAGACAAATGCGCCAGGAATTGATCGCGTCTAATATAGCAAATGCAGAAACTCCAGGCTACAAAGCAAAGAAAATAGATTTTGAAGATGCTTTGGCCCGTGCTCTTGATACTGATGGGCAGCAAACTTTAAAAACTACCGACTCTAAACATTTTAATGTTGGAGGCGGTGGTTTTAATAATTTGCAACCAGAAATTTACGAAGAATCAAATGGGATTGTGAGTCCGGATGGAAACACCGTTGATCGAGATGCAGAAATGGCAGAGATGGCAGAAAATAAAATTATGTATGATGCCTCAGTTCAGTTATTGAATAAAAAATTGGGTCTAATGAAATACGTAGTTGGATCTGAACGTTAATTAGGGCGAAGGGAGCCAGAGGGAGTAAGTGTAAATGGATTTACTAACAAGTTTAAAAATTAGTTCATCTGGATTAACTGCCAATAAAAAAAGAATGGCAGCAATCTCTTCTAATATCGCTAACGCTCAGACCACAAGAACGGCAGAGGGTGGAGCTTATAAACCAAAAGAAGTTGTCTTTGGGGCGGAGCCCGCAAAAGAATCTTTCTCGGAAATCCTAAGTGGTGAAATGGAAGAGAATGCTCAAACCGTTATTGCGAAAGAAGTTACCAATAGTAAGAAACCACCCGTTTTAAAATATGAACCAAACCATCCCGATGCAAACGCAGAAGGATATGTGGCCTATCCCAACATCAACACGATGGAAGAGATGGCCAATATGATTGAAGCTTCTCGTGCCTATGAAGCTAATATCAATGCAATGAACACCGCAAAAAGTATGGCAATGAAAGATTTAGAAATTGGTAAAAATTAATAAGACCTAAAAAAGGATAAGTCATGGCCATTGAAAATATTGGAAATATGAACAAGATGTTGAGTGGATATAATACTCAAGATTGGATGAAAAGTGCTTCTATCGAGCAAGGATCATTGCCACAGTTCAACGAACTTGCGGCTAATCCAAGTATCGGTGCAAAACCTCCTCAAAGCTTTAGTGAAATGTTAGCGACGTCGCTTACCGATGTGAATAATATGCAAGTCGAAGCCAATAAAGCTATTGAAAAATTAGCTTCAGGTCAAACGAAGAATATTCACGAGACGATGCTGGCAGTAGAAAATGCCGAAATTGCTTTCAAAACAATGAATCAGGTTCGCATGAAAGTAATTGAAGCTTACAAAGAAATTATGAGAATGCAGATGTAGTATTGGCTCATAATTGTGCGTTGAGAATTGATTTCATAGGATGTGAAATTAAGAGATCAGGAGGATGGCCTTGCAAGATATATTAGAGAAAATTTTTAGAAACTTTAAGGAGTTCTTCGGTGGACTCGATTCAACCAAGAAGCTTGGTTTTATTATAGTTTCTTGCTTGATCATGGCGGCCATGACCGGAATTGTTGTTTGGGCATCCAAGACTCGTTACGACACGCTTTATTCTGAATTAAATAAAGAAGATGCAAGAAAAATTGCGATTCTTTTAGAAGAAAAGAAAATTCCTTATCAGACATCTAACGATGGAAAAACAATATCTATTCCAGAAGATCTAGTGGGTGTATGGCGTTTAGAAATCGCGAAGCTTGGAACTAGTTTTTCAGGAACTGTCGGGTACGAAGTTTTTGATAAACAGTCATTTGGTACAACCAGCTTTGTTCAAAAGGTTAATAAACAAAGAGCCCTTGAAGGGGAGATGGTTAAAACCATCATGTATATCCAAGGTGTAAAGCGAGCTCGTGTTCATATTTCTATCCCTGAATCGTCTCCGTTTGTAGCTGAGAAAAAAGCACCAACTGCTTCAGTTGTTCTTGAATTAAATAATGGAGTTTCATTAACTCCTGCAGAAATTAAAGGGATTGGATCGTTAGTAGCTTCATCAGTCGAAGAAATGAGACCTGAAAATGTAGTTATCTTAGATGATCGTGGAAAAAAGCTTTCAGAAAATATTGGAGATATGATGACGGCCACAACCGCTAACCGTCTAGCTCTTGAAGCTCAGTTAAATCAAAAATACGAAAAGCAAATCGAAGATATCTTAACGAAAGTCGTCGGAGATGGAAAAGTTGTAGCCAAGGTGACTGTGGATTTGGATTTCACGGAATCAGTTGCAACGGCAACGACATATGACAACGAAAACTCAGCAGTTGTTTCAGAAGTTAAAAACGTCCAGAACGTGAATGGTTCTCGTCCTTCTCCACAGGGGATTGCCGGAGCTCAGTCAAATCTTCCAGGTGAAGTTCCACAACCAGGGGTTGCTGAAACTAAAAATAATGTTACAAAAGAATTAACAACTAGAAATTTAAATGTTCCAACAACCGTGACTCAATCGAGAAAGCCATCGGCTAACGTGAAAGCGATTTCAGCTGCTGTTATGATCGATGGAAAACGAATTGCAGTACTAGGCGAAGATGGTCTACCTCAACTTGATAAGAATGGTAATGCCATCATGAAGTATGAGAAGTGGAGTGAAGCAGATCTTCAAAACTTTGCTCAGATTGTGGCTTCGACGCTTGGGACTTCAGAGAAACGTGGTGACAAATTAGTCATTAAAAATATGGAGTTTGCTCGCGAAGACATGAGTGTCGCGGATGCAATGTTGAAAGAGCAAGCTAATCGCGAACTTATTAAAAATATCGTGAAGTATCTGGCCGTTGGATTAACGATCTCATTATTTTTCTTCTTAGTAGTAAGACCATTCATCCAATGGGTAACGGACAATACAATCGAGACAGTAGAAGATTTTTTACCTCGAACGTTAGAAGAATTAGAAAAAGTTCAGGCCAATCAACGCCTTCCTGGTCTTGAGGATGCTCTTCCTCAAATTGAAGAGAAATTGAACCCTGAGAAAATTGAAGGAAATATGCTGCGTGAAAAAATTATTGCTCTGGTTGAAAACAATCCTGGTAAAGCTGCACAGATTATCCATGAAATGATTCACTCGAGTGAATCAGATAAACAAATTGCTTAAGTTAGTGTTTTAGTAAAAATTAGAGGATTTGATTATGGCCGCAATCGATGACAACGTACTAGATCCGGACACTGAGTATGGCTTACTCAATGGTTCTGACCGAGCAGGTTTACTTTTAAGTTCACTGGGCATGAACATTACACAACTTGTTTTTCAAAACATGAAAGACAACGATGTTAAGAGAATGATTAATGCAATGTCGAATGTTAAGAGAGCTCCGATTTGGATGGTTAAAAGGGTCCTTGAAGATTTCTATCAACAACTAAACGAAGAAAACGATTTATTATTTGCAGAAAACCGTGGGCGCGATTTCATTATCAATACTCTTGGAGAAGATAGAGCTAAACAACTTCTTGGACAAATTGTAGAAGTTGGACAATCTAACACTCTAGAGTCGCTTGAACTTGTAGATACAAGAACTCTTTCTAACTTTCTTATCAACGAGCATCCTCAGACCATTGCTCTTATTGTTGCTCATTTAAATCCTGAGAGAAAAGTGGATGTTTTAAGACGTTTACCTGAAGGATTGCAGGCAGAAGTTGTTCTGCGAGTTGCCAACCTTGACTACGTGTCACCAGAATTAATTTCACAACTTGATGATGTTCTTAAAACTGAGCTTAGTACCCTTGGCTCAATTGATACGAACCAACTTGGTGGTGTTGAGCCGATCGCAGATATGCTTAACCTTATGGATAAAAACACTGAGAAAAATATCATGTCTCGCGTGGAAGAAAAAGATCCAGAGTTGGCAGAAGAGATCAGAAAACTTATGTTTACGTTCGAAGATCTTATGTATGTTGATGATAAAGGTATTCAGAACCTTCTACGTGAAGTGGACAATGGAAAACTTGTTATTGCAATGAAGACTGCTCCAGATGAAATCAAGCAAAAACTTTTCAAGAACATGTCTAACAGAGCGGCTACGTTGCTCAAAGAAGATCTTGAGGCACTTGGACCTACCAAACTTTCAGATGTTGAAAAAGCTCAAGCTGAAATGGTTCAAAAAACTAAAGAACTTGAGTCTCAAGGTAAAGCCTTTATTGCTCGCGGTTCTGATGGCGATTCACTGGTATGATAACAGGGATAAGGGATTAGTTTATGGTTAAGCAATATTCAAAGGTAGAAGAGTATAAATTTAAAAGTTTTACAGATGAAAATGCTGAAGCTGATAAAGTTACATTGTTTGAATTTAAACCTCTTTTAAGTTCAACTCATGCAATTGCAAAAAATGAATTTCAAAAAGTTATTAAAGAAGAGCGAACTCACGCTAAGAATAGCCAATTTAAAGTTAATCCGATTGTTGAAAAATATAGAGGATTAAAAGACCAGGAAGAGCAAGAGTACCAAGCAGCAGTTGAAAAAGAAGTTGTCAGAAGAATTTCTGAAATTCAAGACGATGCCTTTAAGGCGGGATTCGAAGAAGGTGTAAATCAGGGGCGAGAAGAAATTTTTAATGAGATGAGAAGTGTTGTAGACCAAAAACTTGATAACTTCTCCCAGATGGTTACTGAGGTTTTAAAAACTCAGGATGTGATTCTGGCACAGCAGAAAAAAGAAATTTATCTTCTTCTTCGAAATCTTACCAAATGGATTATCATCCGAGAGCTTAAAGAAGACGGAAAATATGTTGAGAGATTACTTGAGAAATTATTATTAGAAATTCAAGCCCGAAATAATCTTTTGATTCAAGTTAATCCAAACGATTTTGGAGGAATGCCAGAGGTCCTGGCACATGTCCAATCTCGCTTAGGCGAATTAAAAAATGTAAGAATAGAAATAGATTCAGCCATTCTAACTTCAGGAATGATTGTTGAATCTGACAATGGAATCATTAATGCAACGATGGAAGAACAATTTAAGAGTTTAGATAAACTATTTGAAGATGTTTTAGTTGAGTCCTAATTTTTAAATATAAGGTGAATAGCAATATGGATAAGATACTTGACTTAGCTTCTATTCACAATAATTACGAGTACTCATCTCCTTATCAAAAAATCGGAAAAGTGTATGCTAACAAAGGGATGGTTTTTGAAATCAACCTTTCTCGCGCGCCAATTGGATCCAACGTCGAATTCGTTACTGAATTTGGTGATAGATCTCTCGGGGAAGTCGTTGGTATCAATGGAACTAGATGTATGGCCATGCCGTATGATGAACTCTCGGGAATCAATTCTGAAACGAGAGTTTATTTAAAAGACCTCACAACGACTATTAAAATATCAGAAGCGATGCTTGGGCGAGTTGTCGATTTTCAAGGTAATCCTATCGATGGAAAAGGACCAATTGAACATGTTAATGTTGAGGCAAGAAGTATTTACGGACACGCCTTAAATCCACTTGAAAGGCCGCCGATCAGAGAGGCCCTCGATACCGGTATTCATGCCATTAATTGTTTTATGACAGCAGGAAAAGGTCAGCGTTTTGCGATCATGGCCGGATCGGGGGTTGGTAAGTCAGTTACCCTTGGGATGATTGCTGAAAATTCTAGTTCAGACGTAAACGTTATCGCCTTAATCGGAGAGCGTGGACGTGAGGTTTTAGAATTTATTGAAACTGACTTAGGTCCGGAAGGATTAAAGAGATCAGTCGTTGTGGTGGCTACTTCAGATTCCTCCGCTCTAATAAGAATGAAAGCAGCTTATGTTGCAACTACTATTGCTGAATATTTTCGTGATAGAAATCAAGACGTACTTTTAATGATGGATTCGATTACCAGATTTGCCATGGCCAATCGTGAGATTTCGCTTTCAGCAGGTGAGCCTCCTGGACAAAAAGGATATACACCTTCGGTATTTGCTCGCCTCCCTAAATTAATGGAGAGAGCTGGAACAAAGGCCGGTGCTGGTTCTATTACAGGGATCTACACTGTCCTGGTTGAAGGTGGCGATATGGATGAGCCCATCGCCGATGCGGTAAGAGCAATTGCTGATGGTCACATTATTTTATCAAGAGAGCTTGCTTCAAGGAACCAATTTCCAGCGATAGATGTTCTTGCCAGTCTTTCGAGGGTCATGTCGAAAGTTGCGACGAAAGAACATAAAATTGTAGCGAGTCATCTTCGCGATCTTCTCGCGTCTTATAAAGCCAACGAGGATCTTATTAATGTTGGTGCTTATGCTAAAGGATCAAATCCAAAAGTTGATAAAGCCATTTTGATTTACGAAGATCTAATGAGTCTTCTTAGACAAAACCAAGGGATGACGGAGTTTTTGCCAATAGAAACTCTCTATGACCGCATGGTAGAGATTGCCAGAAAAGCTGAAAATATTAAGTAGAGATAAAAGATTAGATGCAAAAGTTTAAATTCAAACTCGATGGCCTTTTAAAAGTTAGAGAGTTTAAAGAAAAAAAAATAAAGATCGAATTAGGAGAAATCCTAAAAGAGATCAACGAAGTGGAAGGGAAAATCGCACTTGCCAATAAAGCAATTGATGAGACCTATGAGGCTCAAGACGTTTTTATGAAGGATTCATCGGCTGGAAGGATGCTTCAGTTTTTTCCTTATTTTATTCAAGGAAAAAAAGAAGAGATCAAAAATAAAGAAAATCTTTTATGGGCTCTTAAAAAAAAATATGACGTAAAAGTTACTGAACTTGCTGCTGCTCGCGGACAAGTTAAAGTTATGGAAAATTTTAAAGAAAAAAAACTAGGTGAATACAATCGCGAGCGAAATAAAAAAGAGATGGAAGCCATCGAAGAAATTTTAATGATGAGAAGAAATGGGGCCAATGCCTCTAATGAATAATCACTGGTGTTTTATGAATAAGTTATTTTTATGTTTTTTACTATTGGCAATCACTTCTCAAGTTTTCGCAGCTCCCACGCCTGCTAAAGCAGCTGTTCCGGCCGGACCAGTTAAACGCACTTATACAGAAGAAGAATTCAAAAAAGCGGTAATGGTAGAAGCTGAGAAGCTCATGAAAAAAGCTGGAAGTGGCCACCTCATCGATTTTTCTAAAGAGCTTCTCGATAAAGAAGAAGCTGTCAAAGTAAAAGAGCTCAATGTCCAAAAAGAACAAGAGCAATTAAAATTAAATATGAACGACTTTCAAAAAAAAGTAGTTGAGTTTCAAGAATCACAAAAAAAATTCCTAGGTTGTATTGATTCTCAAAATGATAAAGTAGAGAAGCGAATATCACAGATGGTTGAAGTCATCGCTGGGATGAAACCACAAAGTGCAGCCGATGTTTTATCGGTGCAAGATCCCGATCTTTCTGTTCGGATATTGGGACAACTCGAAGCTCAAAAAGCCTCTAAGATTTTTAACTTAATGGATAAGGAAGTTTCTGCCCGACTTCAGAAACAATTCCTTCAGATGAAAAAATAAGGTAGAGTGGAACGAGTACGCTAAGCGTCGAAGTTTAATTAAGGAAACGATGAAAGGATTGCCATCACAAATACTCCCAAAATCATCTAAGGCAGAAGCTTTTGGTGATAAAAAAGTTTCAGCCAAGGCCGAAGCTGGAGTTGCTGTTGAAGGTGCTAGTGTTGAAGGGGCCGCTGAAAGCACGAATGGCGGATTCGCTGCTCTTTTTGCGACTCTTACGGGAAAAGGAAAAAACGCGAGTAAATCAAGTGATGTTAAATCAAGTGATGTTAAATCAGAAACAGGTGATACTCTAAAAAATCTTTTAACAGAAAAAAACAAAGAAAAGACTGATGGCAAGGCCGGTGTTGTTGTTGAAGTCGTTGATTCAAAAGTTTCTCAAGCCTTAATTGAAAAAGATAATTCAGAAAATGTTCAAGGTAAAGTTGAACAAAAAATATCTAAGACTTCTAGCAATCTCGATCAACTTTTAAATGGCCTTAAAGGAACTCAGGATACTGAAGAATCTAAGGAAACTGAAAATGCTAACCCACTTCAAGGCGAGCGCACTAAAAAAGGTGAGCATCAAATTAAAAGTGAGTTTAAATCAGAGAGTCCGCTAGATTTCTTGATGAAAGGTGCAAAGGCTAAAACTGTAAGCGAAACTACTCCCTCGGTTGCTCCAAAAGAGAGCGAAAGTTCCGTTGGGCAGAAGAAAGTTATGACTGCCGAAGATTATTTAAAAAATATGGAATCCTCTGAAAAGAAAGGTTCTGGCAAGCTGGCCTTATTAAATGGTTTGGCTGATCTTCCTAAAAATAATACACAAAATGTAAAAGGATATGGCCAAGGACTAGCACTGCTATCCGATCCATTAATTAAAAATACAAAAGACCTAGCCTTTAAAGAAGGCAAAAAAGGAAATTCGGCATCGGCCATAGATGAACTTCGCACTCCTGATACAAAAGTAGGAGCAGAACTCTCTGCCATTAAGCAGGACATGATTCCTGGAATCCAAAATAATA
>JAQTTZ010000086.1 GCA_028710485.1 Bacteriovorax sp.
TTTTAAGTCAACAGGTTCGCGGGTATTGAGTATTACCAGATCCGAGCATTTCTTTTTCTCTTCAATATCCATTTGGTTATCAAGCATTTTTGCAGCGAGTTCTTCTGAAGAATTATCACGGAGGACTATGCGCTTGATCTGCACTTCTCTGGGAGCGTAGACACAAACGGAAAGGTCGACGAGTTCATTAAGTTTTTTTTCAAACAGCAAGGGAACATCATAAACGATGAAGTGGGGGTTATTAAATGCTGTGAATGCCTGCTTAAATTCACCAGGTATATAAGCGTAAATAAAGTCTTCAATTAATTTCTTGGCGATGGCATCAACAAAAGCGGTTTCGCGTAATTTTGTAAAAACAATCATCCCATCTTTGATCACGTGAGGAAAATGTTTAGCAATAAATTCCAGCGTCTCGGATTTTTGATAAATATTTTTTACAAGTTTGTCAGCATCAATCACCGGGATATTTTTTTCGCGCAGTATTTCAGCGACAGTACTTTTTCCCGTTCCAATCCCGCCGGTGAGTCCAATAATTGGAACAGGTATATGGTAAAGACGAGTTTCTGGATTTTTAGTAATCCATTTAGCTTTTAGATTTTTCATTCACTTTCGCTTGATTCCAATAGACATCCATTTGGTCTTGGTTCATCTCTTCGATTTTCGCGCCCTGAGCAATCATTAAGTCTTCCATTGCATGAAATCTTCTTAGAAATTTTTTATTAGCAGCTTTAAGAGCGTCATGTGGATCAAGGTTTAAATGACGAGCTAATTGAGCGACAGAAAAAAGCAAGTCTCCCAATTCTTCAAATACTGCGGCCTGATTCACTTCTCGGTTGGGCGTCAGTTCTTCTTTTAATTCTTGCCACTCTTCCTCAACTTTATAAACAACTTGTTTATAATCTTCCCAATCAAATTTTAATTCGTTGGTCTTCTTTCCGATTTTCATGGCGGCCATTAGCGGAGGTGCATTGAGTACGGATGAAGTGATGAGGTGATGAGTGACAAGACCATCAAGGCGTTCTTTCTCTTCTTTTTTTATAAGTTCCCAGTTCACTAAAACTTGATCAGCATCAATTTTAGTTTGATTATCTTGAAAAACATGTGGATGGCGGCGAATAAGCTTTTCGGTCAGTTTTGCGGCCACAGATTCAATATCAAATTCGCCTCTTTCTGAACCCATTTGGGTGTGAAGTAGGACTTGCATCAAGACATCGCCAATTTCTTCTTCCATTTTGGTTGGGTCTTTTTCTTCTACTGCTTCAATGAATTCGTAAGACTCTTCCAATAAATATTTTAGCAATGATTGATGAGTTTGCTTTAAATCCCAGGGGCATCCGTGCTCTGGATGGCGTAGCTCTGCGATAATGTCTTTTAGAATCTCAAAATTACTGATTGAAGGACTTTTATTCATTTGCGGCACCTATTAAATTTTGTTACCTTTTTAGAGATGAAATTAACCATAACCCTTTATGATAGTGGAATAAAAAAGAAAACTAGTAAAGTCTCCAAAGCTCATACCAGTGAGATTTTGAGTCTGGTGCCTACTTTGGAAAAGAGCTTTGCTCTATTCTTAAACAAGAACCCCCATTTCAAGGGCGTCAAAGATGTGTCAATTTCAATGACTCTTTGTGGAAAAAGAAAAATTCAATCAATGAATCAGAAATATCGCCAAATCGATAAGGCCACGGATGTTTTATCTTTTCCAGTGTTTGAGAATCTTCGTCCGGATAAAAAATCTCGCTCTAAAAATCTTCCACAAATCGAACTAGGTGACCTGGTGATCTGCAAGGAAATTGCGAAAGCTCAAGCGCGAGAGTTTAAAATCAGCTATGAACAAGAGGTTATTCACCTGGCAGTTCACGGCTTTTTACATCTTTTGGGCTTCGATCATGAAATTTCAGCGAAAGAAGAAAAAATCATGGAGCAGTACGAATCTGTCCTGGTGAATAAAATTTATAAAAAACTTAAGGCAAACCACTAAGGCAATAAGCATATGAACGAGCATATAAAAATAGAACTCAATGAAAAGAAAATCGATATAAGAACTTATGCTGAGAAGCTCGATCTTCTTCGGAGGTCGCTTTGAGATTGAGAAAAAACAAAATCGTCTAGATGAAATTAAACGCATTGAGGCCATGGAGGGATTTTGGGATGACTCCACAAATGCTTCAAAGATTCAAAAAGAAAAATCTGTTATAGAAGAAATCGTAAATACCTATACCCACTTAAAACAATTATATGACGACTTCGATGTCTTGTTAGACTTCGCTCTCACTGAAAACGACGAAGCTTCGGCCGAAGAAGCACTCGGAGTTTATAAAAACTTTTTATCCGAGTTTTTATTGGCAGAACAAAAAGTTTTACTCTCTGGAGAGCTCGATCCAAATAATGCCATCATTACGGTTAATGCTGGAGCGGGGGGAACAGAATCCTGCGACTGGGCCTATATGATTCTTCGAATGGTCATGAGATGGGCGGAATCAAAAAAATTTAAGGTTCAAATTCTCGATACACAGGAAGGAGATTCTGCTGGAATTAAGTCGGCAACGATTACTGTCTCTGGAAATTATGCTTACGGATTATTAAAATCAGAATCGGGGGTTCACCGATTGGTGAGACTTTCTCCTTTTGACTCTGCCGGAAGACGACACACTTCATTTGCTTCTATTTTTGTTTCGGCCGAAATTGACGATACAATTGAAATTGAAATTCTGGACAAAGATTTGCGGATTGATGTCTACCGTGCTGGAGGCTCTGGAGGCCAGGGCGTAAACACTACAGATTCCGCTGTTCGCTTGACCCACTTACCAACCAACTTAGTTGTTATTTGCCAAAACGAACGCTCGCAGCTCCAGAACAAAGCTCAAGCGATGAAAGTTTTAAGATCGAGACTTTATGAATTAGAAATGGATAAAAGACGAGCTAAGATTGCTGAGGTCGAGGCCAATAAAAAAGACATAGCTTTTGGCGCTCAAATTCGCTCTTATGTTCTTCATCCTTATAAGTTAGTGAAAGACCACCGCACTGGTTTCGAATCTTCTCAGGCTGAAAAAGTTTTAGAAGGTGATCTCGATGGTTTCATCGACGCCTATCTTCGCTGGACGGTTGAAATGAGCACACCTCATGGAGATCAATAATCAATGAGGGGTCAGCGCTTTAAACTTTTTCTCGCTCTTTTTTTAGATAACTCTACAACCGTAAAGTTTTTCGTCGGTGTTCTAGTCGGCATGGCCTTCTCCATTGCGGTTATCCTTTCGACTATTGGAATTATGGATGGGTTTCAGCGCGCCTTGAAAATAGGTTTAAAGAAGTCTACGGGCGAAATCGTAATGAGTTCTCAAGGGGGAGGATTTTTTAAGATTAATAAGTCTATTCTTGAAAAATTTAAATTCCAAAATATCGATCATTTCTCTGCACTGGTTCAGACTGAAAGTTTTTTAATTTACGATGAAGATTCTCGTGGTGTTTTGGTTAGAGGAATTGATGACTCCTATGCTGAAGTTGTTAAGCTTCCAATTTTTCTTAAAGATCGTGAAGTGGCAATTGGATCTGAGATCGCAAAATTAAATAAGATTAAAATTGGCGATGAAATAGTCCTGGCCTTTGCCAAGGGAAATGCCAGTCTTAAATCAATGCCCGCACTAGAGCGTTTTAAGGTGGCCCGGATTGTAACTCATGGAGTTTATCAAAAAGATTCCCACATGGTTTATATCAGACTGGAGACTCTACAGCGAATTCTTGAGCTGGGTCATTTTATCAATATGATTTCTCTCAATCTGCCGCAGGATTCCAGGTATAAAGACGATATTGAAAAAATTGAAAGCAATATCCCTATCCTAAGAAAGAAGTTTGAGGCGGAATATTATTTTAAGCCATATTGGCGGGAGTTCGCTCCACTTTTAGAAGCTGTTAGAGTTGAAAAAGTTATGATCAGTTTGATTCTGCAGATGGTGGTGGTCATTTCCATTTTTAATATTTTAGCTTTTATTATTTTTATCAATGAAAAAAAATCCAAAGAACTTTTTTTATTTAAAGCTTTAGGTCTTTCTAAAAAAGCAATGAGCGATTTGTGGCTGAAATTGGTTTTTTTAATTTGGGGACTTTCTTGTCTTCTTTCATTGCTGTTTGTGCAAATTTTTAAATTTTCTCTTTTAAAGCTATCTCTTTTTGAACTTCCTTCAGAAATTTATGTTATGCCAAGAATTGAACTCTATTTATCTTGGAGTGATTATCTTTTCGTCTGGAGCTTAACCTTGGTGTGGATCTTGATCATCACTTTTTATTTGCTAAGAAGATTAAAACAAAAAAGCTTGCTTGCGGGCTTAAGACAGGAATTCGCATGAGTCCTATTATTAAAATTGAGAATGTGAAAAAATTCTATAAACAATCCCGCGCCTTAAACGGTGTTAATCTCACCATGAATGAAGGCGAAGAGTATCTTATCCGAGGAGCTTCTGGATCTGGCAAATCAACTCTGCTCTATTTACTTGGTGGACTCGATCGTCCCACTGACGGGCAAGTAATAGTTAATCAAAAAAACTTAGCCGAGCTCTCAGATGAAGAATTAGCACTCTACCGCAATCGCTATATTGGTTTTGTTTTTCAATTCCATTTTCTGCTGCCTTCTATGAACTGTTTGAATAATTTACTGCTCCCGGCCCGGCTGGCCGGGCTCTCGAATAAAGAAACTTTGCAAGTCCAAGATCGAGTTTTGAATCTTGCTAAAACTTTGGGCGTGACGGCCTGCTTGGAAAAATTTCCTTTTGAACTTTCTGGGGGAGAGCAGCAACGAATTAATATAATCCGCGCGCTCTCTTTGAAGCCAAAGCTGCTACTTTGCGATGAGCCAACTGGCAATTTAGATTCGGAGAATTCAAGGAAAGTCATCCAATTACTTCGAACTTTATCGAAAGATTTTAAGGCAACTTTGGTGGTTGTGACTCACGATCCGGTGATTGCGGAGAGCTTTAGCAATCAGATTTTAATGAAAGATGGAATGGTTGTGAGCGCCTAGAAATTTCTTTGCACATCGTATTGTTCTTGCTACTTTTTTAATACCTTAGTTTTTTAATCGAGTGTAAGATCTATGTCTCTGAGATTTATCCCTTTATTTTTTTGGACAGCCCTAAGTTTTAGTCTTGCGGGAAGCCTCTATGCGACCGAAGACCTGGGACCTAGAGTTGATCTTTTTAAGATAGAGCAGATTGTCGTAAAAGGTCTTAAAAAAGTTGAAAAGGAAGCAGTCTTAGAAAAAATCGGCGCCAAAGTCGATATGGTCCTCGATAACTATCTCCTGAAAAAAGATCTCGAAAAAATTTACTCCATGAAATATTTCGATAGTGTCGAAGCTGAGCACGAAGTTGTCGCTGGAAAAAATGTTTTAGTTTTCAAGATGAAAGAAAAGCCAATCGTTACCAAAATCTCTTTCGAAGGAAATGATGGTTTAAGTGATGATGACTTAAAAGGACAAGTTAAAACCAAAGTTTTCTCAATCCTCGATGCCACATCAGTAAAAAATGATATTCAAAGCCTGCTCAAGCACTATGAAGAAAAAGGCTACTTCCTGGCCGCAGTTGACTATAAAGAAAAAAAAATCAACGAAGAAAATATCGAGCTCGTTTTCAATATTAAAGAATTTGATAAAGTTAAAGTTAAAAAAGTCAGTTTCCTAGGAAATAAGGCCTTTAAAGACGAAGAAATCAAAAGCATTCTTCAAACACAAGAAGACAGCCTTTTTTCGGGCCTGTCTGGATCGGGAAATTTCAAAGAGATTAATTTCCAAAACGATATTGAACGACTGAAATATTTTTATCGCATGAAGGGTTACCTCCAGATCAATATTGGAAGTCCTGAAATTACAGTTTCTGAAGACAAAAAATGGGTTTTCATTACAATGAAACTTACAGAAGGTCCTCAGTTCTCAATTAATAAAATCACTTTTCAAGGTGAAATGCTTTTCCCAGAAGGTGAACTTCGCGAAAAACTTACGTTAAAAGAAAATGAAACTTATTCTGAAGAATCTCTTAGAAAAGATATCCAGCTTTTAACTGAAATGTATCAGGACGAAGGATATGCTTTCGCCAACGTTATTCGTAACCTGAATGTTGTTCCAGGGGAAAATAAAGTTGATGTAGAATTTTCTTTTGAAAAAGGAAAAATTGCTTATTTTGGTCGTATCAAAGTTAAAGGAAATTCTAAATCTCGCGATAAAGTTATCCGTCGTGAACTTCTCATCCATGAAGGACAAAAGTTTAACGGAACAGCTTTACGTCAATCAAAAGAAAACGTTCAACGTTTAGGTTTTTTTGAGCCTGAATCAATTATTTTCAACACTGTTTCACCAAAAGACAAAGAAGATATTCTTGATGTTGAAATTGCAGTGAAAGAAAAAAATACTGGGCAAATTTCTCTTGGTGCTGGTTATTCAACTGCTACCGGTGGATTTTTCCAGGCCTCTGTTTCTCAATCTAACTTTAGAGGTTTAGGACAGAATTTAACTTTCAGTTTAAACATAGCTAAGACCTCTAATACTTTTAGCGTTGATTTTACTGAGCCATATTTTCTCGATACAAAATGGTCACTGGGTGGTGGCGTTTTTATGAGTAACGATGACACCTCGTCTTCATACAGTGAAAAGAAAAAGGGTATGAATGTAAGAGTTGGTTATCCTATTTTTACTTTCACTAACCTCTATACGACTTATAAATTAGAAGACACTAAAATTAAGACCGTTGATGATCCTACCATTGATGTTAAGTTGGAAAATGGCCTAGCTTCTTCAATTCAAACTTCAATCGTTCATGACCGCAGAGACGATCGCTCTGATGCCAGAAAAGGTATCTTTTTAAGTTACTCAACGGAGTATACGGGGATCGGCGGTGATAAAAAGTGGGTTAAAAACGAAACAGAAGCTCGTGGCTTTTATCCTGTATGGGGTGATTTGATTTTCCGCTCTCGTCTTTATGCAGGTCGCTTGGATGAAGTAAGTGGACAGAGAATTCCTCGTACCGAAAAATTCACGCTAGGTGGATCGAGAAACCTTCGCGGCTATGCTTACGAAGCCATTGGGCCCAAGAGACAGGGCGTAAATAATGCAGGACAAACACTGACTTTCAATACTGGCGGTATTTTTTCAACTTTTACTAATCTTGAGTTCCAGCACCCTCTCTCTAGAGAAGCTGGGCTTAAATGGGTAGTCTTTTTTGACGCTGGACATGCAGGAACATTTGATAATGTAAAAATATATACTGATTATGGTTTTGGCTTTAGATGGTTCTCGCCAATTGGAACGCTACGGTTCGAATTTGGTTATCCTTTAACCGGCGAATACAAAAATCAGGGTTCTCAATTCCATTTTGATATAGGACAATTATTTTAAGATATTTTCTCAAAGGGAGACTAAATGAAATCTTTTATCGCTGTTATGGCATCTCTTCTCTTAACAAGCTCAGCGTTCGCTAAGGTAGCTGTTGGTAAAGTTGATGTACAAAAAGTACTTATCACTGTTACTCAAGGTCAAGCTGTTCGCGATCAATTGAAAAAAGCATTTGATGAAAAACAAAAACTATTAAAAGAAGAAGAAGATAAAATTAGAAAACTTCAAGACGACTACCAGAAAAAAGCGTCGGTTTTAAATGATAAAGAGAAAGGGAAAAAAGAAAGAGAAATTCAAGAAAAAATCGTAGCGATTCAACAGAAAACTGCTACTTACCAAAAAGATATTCAAGATATGGAGCAAAAACTTAAAACTCCAATCTTAGAAAAAGTAAAAGCAGTTGTTGATGAAGTTGCAAAAAGTGCTGACGTAGATCTAGTGTACGAAGCTGCAACAGCTCCAATTCTTTACGCCAAAGAAGAAAAAGATCTTACTGACGACGTCATTAAGACTTTCAATAAAAAATTTCCTAGATAGTTATATCCAGGATGGATGATATGCACGCGAGAGGCAGGAGCCGAAGCGGGCGTTTAAGTATAATTTATTATTTCTCAAATACGGGACCCGTCGAGTGTAAAGCTTTGCGGGTCCCAAAATTTTTTAAGGGGATGTTCCTATGAAGCTAGGAAACCTAAAAAGTGTCGATACAACTCTCGTCATCATTAAAGGTGAGAGCGATCTTGCAGTGCTCGGGATTACGGATAGCTTTCAATTAACTCATCACCATTTTGTTTTTATCAAAAATAAAAATTTTTTGAATGAATGGTTGGAAAAAAATAAAATTTCCCAAAGTACCGGAGTTATTTTTGAAAAAAAATTCTTTGATCTTTTAAACGAAGAAATCAAATCCCAAGTTTTAGAATTCGCTTATTTCACGGCAATTGTGGACGATGTGAATCTGGCCATGTCTTATCTTTCAAAACCTTTCTATGACGAAAAAATAAAAAATGTTAATGATGTGGTCGATGGACGCCAGATGGGATCCGCCAATATAGACTCTAGTGCATGGATTGCTCAGGGGGCTTTCATTGGGGATCATGTTTCAATTCACGCTGATGTAAAAATCCATCCTGGTGTTGTTATCATGTCAGGAGCAGAGATTGGAATCGGTTCAGAAATTTTTCCAAACACAGTTATCTACCGCAACGTAAAAATTGGAAAAAATGTACGCATTCATGCCAACTGCTCAATTGGGTCAGATGGTTTTGGTTATAATTTCAAAAATGGTGAACACTTAAAAGTTTGGCATATGGGGAGTGTGATCATTGGCGATAAAGTTGAAATTGGAGCTAACACGAGTATTGATGGTGGAACTTTTTCTCCAACCATTATTGGGGCCGGTTCAAAAATAGATAATCTTGTTCAAATTGGACACAATTGTCGTTTAGGAATTGGAGTTGTTATTTGTGGGCAGGCCGGTCTTGCAGGAAGCTGTATCATAGGTGATTACACCGTAATGGGCGGTAGGGCCGCCGTTGCTCCCGGCGTGACTATCGGAAAAGCTGCGCAAATCGCAGGCAATGCCGGAGTCATTAGCACAGTTGGCGATGGTGAAATAGTCGCTGGATTTCCTGCTCGTGAAATTAAAGAATGGAGGAGAGAAGTTGCATTGATTCGCAAACTTTCTTCACAAAATACAGAAAAAATTTAATAAGTAGGAGCTTTAATGATTTTAAATACTGAGCAAGTAATGCAGATTCTTCCTCACCGCGATCCCTTTCTTTTTATCGATTCAGTTGAATCAATATCAATTCCGGATCGAACACTTGCTCCTGGAGAAATTGTAGATATAAAAGAAATTGTAGACTCGGTAGTCGTCGCCCATTACAGAACTAAAAAAGATCACGCGATCTTTAAAGGTCACTTTCCAGATTTTCCAATTTTACCGGGAGTGATTCAAGTTGAGATGATGGCGCAAGCGACGAGCTTTGTTGTTTATTTGATACATAAAAATCCTATGGAAATGAAAATGGACGTTGCCCTTTTAGCAATTACTGAAGCTAAATTTAGAAAACCTGTTTTGCCTGAAATGGATTTGAAATTAGTGACTCGAGTTTTAAAACTGAGAGGGCCAATTATTACCAGTGAATGCAAACTTTATCACAATGACCAATTAATGAGTGAAGCTACGGTTATGGCCTCACTTAAGATGAAATAACAAGGAAGAGTTTATGATACACCCAAGTTCTTTAATTGATCCTCAAGCTAAAATTCATGAAACAGTAAAAATTGGACCTTTTTGTATTATTGGCCCCAATGTAGAAATTGGAGCTAATTGTGTTTTGCACTCTCATATCGTGATGGATGGGCATACGACGATTGGTGAGGGAAATATTTTTTTTCAAGGATGCTCGATCGGAGCACCTCCTCAAGATACATCTTACAAAGGTGAACCAACCCGCACAGTGATTGGAACTAATAATACTTTCCGCGAATATGTTTCTGTTCACCGAGGAACAACCAAAGAAAATTTAGTAACTCAAATCGGCAACAGCAGTTTGTTAATGGCCTATGTTCACGTTGGCCATGATGTGGTGCTTGGAAATAATTGTATTATCGCCAACTCAACAAACTTTGCGGGCCATGTAAAGATTGGCGACCGTGTGGGTATTGGTGGTGGAACTCAAATTTCTCAATTCGTAACGGTAGGTCGCGGAGCTTATATTGGTGGAGCAACGGCCATCGATCGCGATATTCCAGTTTTTTGTACGGCAATGGGAAATAGAGTGTACTTGAAAGGGATAAATATTATTGGCCTTCGTCGCCAGGGATATTCAAAACAGGAAATTTCAGAGGTGGTGGATTTCTATCGCACAATGGAATCTTCAGCACTATCTCCTCGCTCCTTTGTTGACCATACAGAATTTATGGCCGAGTTTAAAGACAATCGCGTAGTCCAAGAGATGGTTGAGCAAATTAAGAAAACAGAAATTGGAATTGCGCCTTTTAATTCATAGGTGATAAAGTGAAAAAAATAAAAGTTGCAGTTATAGGTTATGGTCATCTTGGAAAATGGCATGCACAAAAAGTCGAAGCTTTTCCAGAGTTGGCAGAATTAAAATATATTGTTGAAAAATTCCCGGCGGCAATTGAAGCCGCTCGCATTGCTCATCCTAATGTTCAAGTGGTCGATGATATCTCCAAAGCAATTGATGATATTGATGCAGCCTTTGTGGTTACACCAACATCGTTTCATTTTGAATTAGTAGAGTTTCTTTTAAAAAATAATAAACACGTATTTTGTGAAAAACCATTAACCGAAACGACAACTCAAGCTTTAAAGCTAAAAGAGCTGCTCGTTGGGAAAGACCTGGTTTTGCAAGTTGGTCACTCTGAAAGATTTCACCAAGCTTGGGAGAGAAAAGAAAACTATAAACAATTTTTTAATTCGCCGGCGCACATTACTTTAAAAAGAGTTGCCCCCTTTAAAGGGCGCGCAACTGACGTTGATGTAGTTCAGGATCTGATGATTCACGATTTGGATTTACTGGTTTATCTTTTCGGGGAGACACCAATAAGTGTTGAATCGGTTGGATTTAAAATGCGAACAAATCGTTATGATTATGTTTCATCCAATTTTAAATTTAAGTCCGGTCATAGAGCGACGATCACAGTGGGACGCAATCAAACCAAAGAAGTGAGAGAACTTGAAATTTCAAATAAGGCCGGAACACTTTTGGTTGATTTAATGAGAAATGAAATTCAAGAAGCTTTAGGGACTGAGCCTGGACCTGAGTTTGTGAGTTTAGATAAATATGAAAAACGCGATCACTTGATGCTTGAACATAAACATTTTTATGAATCAATCACTGAGTATAAAAAGCCCATCGTTTCATTGGAAGATGGACTTTTGGCCGTAAGATTGATTGATAAAGTTATCGAAAGCGTGGAGAGTGGCCGTGAGGTTATGATCTAATGAAGCCAATTGGAAAATCTTGCCTGATTATTACCGGTGAAAAATCTGGTGAAGAACATGCTCTTAGTTTTTTTAAAGAACTAAGATTTAATTCTCCCGACACAAAATTTTTCGGTGTTGGTGGCGAAGATTTAAAATTAGCTGGACTTGAGCTTCTCTATAACCTGAAAGATTTTTCTTCTTGGGGTTATAGTGAAGTCATTTTTAAAATTCCTTTTTATATCAAGGCCATGAATCATATCCTGGCCGAAGTGGGAAAAAGGAATTGTCAGGTGGCCATTTTGGTTGATTACCAATCATTCAATTTAAAACTGGCCGGAAAATTAAAAGCGCGCGGAGTAGAAGTTCTTTATTACGTTGCCCCTCAGGCTTGGGCCTGGAAAGAATACCGTGTAAAAAAATTGAGCGAGTATGTAAATACTCTTTTCACCATTATACCCTTTGAAAAAAAATGGTTTCACGAGCGTGGAGTAAAAAAAGTCATAAGCATAGATCATCCTCTATGGACCACTTATGAAAAAGACCTGATGAATTTCTCTTCGACTAGTTTTAGCCCTGCCACCAAAAAACCAATGCGCTTACTACTTCTTCCCGGCTCTCGCCAATTTGAAGTAGGCCATCTTCTGCCTGTATTTATCGAAAGCATCCGGGTTTTACAAAAAGAATATTCGTTGGAAGTTTCTATTGTTAAGTCCTCGGGTGTTTCAGAGAATCTTTATGAAGCTTATAATCAATATTTTGATAAAATTTATACCAATGAAGAACTGGTGACCGCACTCAAAAGAGCGGATTTTGCACTGGCTTCCAGCGGAACAGTAACGCTAACCTGTGCCCTTTTTGAAGTCCCCACAGTCGTTTGTTATAAGACTTCGCTGCTCAATCAATTTATTTTCGAGGCAGTGGTCAGGTACAAATGGTTTATAAGTTTAGCCAATATCGTACAAAATCGCGCGGTTTTTCCAGAGCTGCTTCAAGATCAAGTTACTAGCTATAATATCGTGTCCCATTTAAAGTTTTGGTGTAATAATGAAAGGGATTATCACGAGCTAAAAGAGCAGTTAAAACTGACTAAAAAATTAGTCAGAGGTGAGGGGGTTGATGTCCCTCAGTACCTTGCGAACGTAATCAATTATTCATATGGAAAAAAACAAGACACCGTTTCTTAAGAAGATTTTCTTTACACCCTTGTCTTGGGTGTGGGGATTCATTTATTATTCACGCCGCATTTGTTATGACTATGGAATTTTAAGACAACGCTCTTTTCAAGTTCCCATCATTTCAATAGGCAATCTCACATTTGGTGGCACCGGGAAAACTCCCTTCACTCTTTGGCTCTCTGAATATCTTCACACTAAAAATAAAAGAGTGATGATTTTAATGAGGGGTTATAAAGGGCGATTGGAAAATTCAAGTGGGCTTCTTTATTCTGGAAAAAAAATTAATCCTGATGCAGGTGATTATGGCGATGAAGCCTTGTTGTTTGCCAGACGTTTGGAAGATGCCACGGTTGTCGTGGGAAAAAAACGCAGCGAAAATTTAAGTTTTTATTTCCCAAAAGTAGAACCTGATGTTGTGCTTTTAGAAGACGGACATCAACATATAAAAATTAAGCGCAAACTCAATATTGTTTTGTTTGATGCTCTTTTGCCTTTAGCTAAATATAAAGTAGCTCCATTGGGCTATATGCGTGAAGGCTTTCAGGCGCTAAAAGATGCGGATTTAATTGTTATCGGTCGTGCCGATTTGGTAAAACCTGCAAAAATTTTGGCATTGAAAGAATTATTGATCCCTCATCTCCCTAGAGGAATTCAGTTTGCCGAAGTAAGCTTTCGCCCTAACGGTTTTTATAATTCTGCCTACGATCTGGTTTACACTCTCGATCAGATTAGAGATCGCAAAGTTATTTGCGTGGCAGGAGTTGCAAACCCCAGGTCTTTTTTTAAATTACTTGAAGACTTAGGCGCAGACATTTTAGTAACCGAATCTTTTCCAGATCATCATTTTTTTAAGCCAGATGAAATCAATTCTCTTTTGTCTTATGCTAAAAGTGAAGATGCTCTGATCGTTACGACAGAAAAAGACATCGTTCGTATAAAGAAAATTGTAAATGATGAAAGTATTGTCTTCTTAGAAGTTGATATTCAATTTTTATCAGGTGAAAAAGAAACAAAAGAAATTATCGATTCTTGTTTAAAAAATATTTATTAAAAAATTAATTTTGGATACCCTATGAACTCTAAATCGTTACTCACTTTACTTACCTTAACTCTGCTTGGCTCTTGTGGAAGTTTTGAAAAAGAGAAAGGTAGCTTGCTCACTAAAACGGAGCATAAAGATTTGGTTAATGTTTTTGACATTAATAAGGATCAGGCTGAGCTGTACAAAGTAAAAGAAGTTGGCGCAGACACTGTCAAGCCTACTGAGGTAAAAGCAGTAGAGACCAAAATATCTAAGAAATCTAAAACTAAAAAGACTTCAAAAGTAGAAGACGTAAAATCTGCAGCGGCCGCTGCTGCGACTAAAAGTATTCAGGCCAGTCATGTTGGCACTGATGGGTTTAATTATCCTGCCGACTATCCTCAATTATTAAAAGATTACGATTCTGTTTCAAAAAGCTTATGGGGAAAATTCAAACCGATGTTTTTACAAGGTGAGCAGTCAATCATGGCCATTTCTTATTTGGGGGTCACGGCTGGCTATATTACCATTTCTTCTAAGGATATTGTGAAGCTTAGTGATAAGACGGCTTATCATTATTACGCTCGTTTTAAATCAAAAGATGCTTTTCGATATTTTTATTGGCTAGACGATACGCTTGAAACTTTCATTGATACTTCTTCATTTCTTCCTATAAAATACTCTCTTATTCAAAGAGAGAAAAAGCAGAATGTGGATGACCTTGAACTTTTTGATTTTAAAAAATTAAAAACTTTTCACTGGTATAAGCGTGTGAAGATAGGAAGTAATAAGGATGAAAAAATTGAGCGCTACATCCCGCGTTTTACTCAAGACTCTTTTTCAGCTCTTCAATTCGTTAGAGGCCTTCCACTCCATAAAGGAGATCTTTACGATTTTCCAGTTGTCACTCGCGGAGAACCATGGTTATTAAAAATTGAAGTAATGGGAGAAGAAATTATTTCAGTAAGCGGCAATGATATAAAAGCTTACAGGTTAAAAGCTGAAACTCATTTTCCAGGTGTTCTGCAAAAAAGTGGAGATATCAATTTTTGGTACTCAGCTGATGAAACAAGAAAACTTGTTAAATTTCAGGCGAAAGTTAAAATTGGTTCTATTTTCGGTGAACTGGTTGAATACAGGCCAGGGACAATGCTTAAATAAGTAAAAAAAGAAGGCTTCATTGGTCAATAAGTATGCCCGCAACATTCTCTACCTCCTTCCCACTAGGGACTGGAGTACCAAAGAGCGTTTTGCTTTACGCGATATTGTTCTCGCTAAAAAGCAGGGCTATAATATTTATCTTTGCACTTACGAAGACTCTTTCCTGGCAAAAATCGTTCGCAATCTCGACATCGAAATTATTCCTTTTAAGGAGCATTTTTTAAATCGGATGACGGTTTTTCATAAACATTTTCCTCTTTCTCAAATTAATAAATTAGCTACGATTGACATCGTTCACTGCTACGATTTCAATTTGCTTTTTTCATTGAGCGTCCAATTAAAAACAGAAAATTTTACGGCATTGGTTATTACTCAAGATCACGTCATTGACAAACCACTTCAACGATTTTGGTACCGCCCACTGATTTCTCGCATTGATTCTCTCATCATGGTGAATAAAAATTTAAAACAAGATGCACTTGGAAATTTAGGTCTTCCCCTAAAAAAAATAGAGTATTTTGGAATGGGCTTAAAGATCGAAGAGCCTGTTGATTCTGAGCGAATTGCCATTAATTTTGAGTTGTATAAGGATTATTTTTTAGGGGGGACATATGTGTCTCCAGAAATTTCTGATGTCACCACACTCACCCCACTTTTGTCTGCGCTCAAAGTATTGAATGAAAAAATGCCTGGCGGAAAAAAAAGCAAGCTGGTTTTTATTTCAGCGGTTGAATTTCAATCCATCTCAATCTTGCCCGAGATTATGCGCCAAGTTCAGGAGCAGGAGCTTCAAGAGGACGTTCTTTTTGTAGCGACTCAGGATATCGTCAGAGCCATCACTTAGCTAAATGTCTGTATTAATAATTGTTCTCAGGAGCTAATCGAGGATT
>JAQTTZ010000087.1 GCA_028710485.1 Bacteriovorax sp.
GAAGATCTCTCGCTTTGTCGTTTCAGCATCACTTAAAGCAGAATTAGCACGACTTTCCGCTATATCGGATTTTGCACCAAGTTTTCCGGGAAATGGAATGGCCTGGCTAATTTGATAGCGAGTCACAGAGCCCATACTTCCATCCATTGGGATCTGATCTTTACCCACTGCCACGAAAGGGTCATCAAGTGTTCCGGTTGATTTTATCCGATGATCCAGTGCTTGTGCTCGAAGAAGGGACGATTGAATATTAGGATTAACTTTCATTACTTCATCTAAAAATTCTTCGAGGGTTGCGGCCTTGGCATTGCACAGTGAAATAAATAGAATTATTAGAGGAGGCAAGATAAAAGTTATTTTTTTCATAACTTAACTCTCTTCAATCTCAAGGCATTAAAAACCACAGAGACAGAGCTTAAACTCATGGCACCTGCCGCAATCATTGGGTTCAAGAGTAATCCCGTAAATGGATAGAGAATTCCAGCTGCAATTGGAATACCAATAATATTGTAGATAAAAGCAAAGAAAAGATTTTGCTTAATATTTTTAATAGTGTGCTCACTTAAAGATCGTGCTCTGACGATTCCCATGAGATCACCTTTTACAAGTGTTAATCCAGCAGTGTTCATTGCAACATCTGTTCCAGTCCCCATGGCAATTCCCACTTGTGCAAGGGCCAGTGCGGGAGCATCGTTGATACCATCTCCGGCCATGGCCACAAATTTTCCTTCATCCTGCAACTTTTTAATGATCTCGGCTTTCTTCTCTGGCAAAACATCCGCAAAGAATAAATCTATTCCAACTTTTTTGGCCACAGACTCGGCAGTCTTGGAATTATCACCAGTAATCATCGCAACTTTTATTCCTAGATCTTGAAGAGTTTTTATAGCAATGAGAGTTGTCTCTTTAATTGGATCAATGACACCAAGAAAACCAGCGAATTCATTATCAATGGCCACAAACATAACTGTCTGACCATCTTCTCGGAGGGCATCCATTTCTTTTTCAAAATTCTTATAGTTAATTGATAGATCATCCATCAGCACAATATTCCCAACTGCTATTTTTTTTGATCCTGCAAGTGCCTTAATGCCTTTGCCAGTAACAGAAGAGAAATCGGTAACATCAACGAGAGTTATATTTCTTTCTTTCGCTCCTGTTACAATGGCCGTGGCCAATGGATGCTCACTTGCTTTTTCAAGACTGGCGGCAAGAGAAAGTAACTCATTCTCACTTAAAGTGCCAACGCTCTTAACTGTAACTAGTTTTGGTTTTCCAGCTGTTAGTGTTCCAGTTTTATCAACGATAATTGTGTCTACCTTTCTCATTTGTTCAATCGCTTCAGCATTTTTAAAGAGAACCCCCAGTGTTGCACCTCTTCCTGTTGCCACCATAATAGACATCGGAGTAGCAAGCCCAAGAGCGCAGGGACAAGCGATGATCAAAACGGCAACTGCATTAACAATAGCGTGAGCAAGTTTTGGATCAGGGCCTACAAGCGCCCACACAATACCTGTTATGACTGAGATGAGAATGACAATTGGAACAAAATATCCTGCGACAAGGTCTGCGAGTTTCTGAATAGGAGCACGAGAGCGTTGAGCTTCTGAAACCATTTGAACTATTTGAGCAAGTAGAGTGTCCTTTCCAATTTTTTCTGCCTTCATAATGAAAGAACCAGTCGCATTAATTGTTGCACCTACCACGCTAGACCCGGCGATTTTTTCTACAGGTACGGCCTCACCAGAAACCATGGATTCATCAACAGAAGAAAGGCCTGAGAGGACAGTCCCATCTACTGGAATTTTTTCTCCAGGTCTTACACGAAGCTGATCATTTACGACAACTTTTTCAAGCGGAATATCTTCTTCTGTTCCATTGGCATTAACTCGTCTAGCAGTTTTAGGAGCTAGTCCCAGCAATGCTTTGATGGCCGCACTGGTTTGGCCTCGCGCTTTTAATTCTAGAACTTGGCCGAGTAAAATAAGTGTGACAATTACTGCTGCAGCTTCAAAATAAAGTCCAACTTCTCCAGTCATTGTATCCTTGAAAGAAACTGGAAAAATTTGAGGAAACAGTACTGCTACAAGGCTGTATCCATAGGCCACTCCTGTGCCAAGACCTATTAGCGTAAACATATTTAAACTTTTACTTTTTAGTGATTGCCAGAATTTTAAAAAGAATGGCGATCCACCCCAGAGAACGACAGGGGTTGCAAAAATTAATTCGGCCCATTTCATATTTTGTAGAAGGTCTGCTTGATGAACAAGATGCCGCCCACCCATTGTGATAAAAAGCAGAGGTAAGGAAAGAAGAGCACTGACTAAAAATCTTTTAAGCATTAAAACGTATTCAGAATCGTCTTCTTCACCTTTTTGAATTTCCACTGGTTCGAGTGTCATTCCGCAGATAGGACAATTTCCGGGTCCCATTTGACGAATCTGGGGATGCATAGGGCACGTGTATTCAATATTTTTTGAAGATTCAGTTTTAGGATGAACATGTTGATGGATATGAGATTTATCTATAAGATTTTCCACTTCTTTTTCCTGCGTTGAGCGTGAAATTAATCGCCACATTTTATGACTTTTTATTTCAAAAGCCTATCTTATTGAGTTATAGGAAAATATGATGAGTGTTATAGAAAATATGAGCAAAGATGAATGTCAAAAGATGATGAGAGATACAAAGAAATCCGAGCTCTTCAAAAATGAACATTTTGAAGAGCTCGGATTATATTAAAAAACTTCTATCGCAAGTGGAACTACTCTTAAAACATTATTATCTAAAAATTGTATCCATAATCGATATTTTCCTGCTGATTCAAAAGTTGCATGAAGCATTCCTTCATTTGTATTTGAAGAATTCATTACATGAACATGAATAATTGAATCGCCGTCATCGGTAACTGCTATAACATGGGCCATAGCTCCAAGATAATTAGAGATCACGGGAGTCGTACCGTCAGTTCTTAAAAATTTAAGATTTAACATCGCCGCTTTTTTAGCCGTTATTTTAGAATCGCTTAAAGAAATTGAAGAAACCGAATCACTGCCTGATCGAGTTAATTCTAACTCCGTAGGAAGTGGGTAAGCTTCAATACCTCCCATAATAGATAATTTATTAGAGGCAGAGAATTCAGATTGATTTCTTGCTAGTGTTCCCTGGGCCCAAATCCAATAGTCGCCATCTCTTTTTAAATCGAATTCAATGAACCAATTTTTTCCATTATAGGTAGGGTGTAGATGTTGAAAATCCTTTAAGGCCGAATCATAAGCGATAAAATGTAATATTTTTTCGTTTTCAATGGTGAGGTCTGAATCTTTTATAAGAGTCTTTTTTTCCAAATCAATAAGTTGAAATGTATAAGTTATATGCCCTGCCTGATTTGAAAATATTTCTGGCTCAAGAGCTACTTTTTGAGTTTCCTCGTGGGCCATAATTGAAGAAGAAAATATGGCAAAAAATACAAGTAGAATTGTACTGTAAATTTTCATGTGCATTCCTTTTTTACTATTATTTTAATATTAAGTTTAAATACTATTGTTTTTCTACAATGGTTCCTTCATTGAAATCAATTTTACTGTCAAATTTAACAACAGAATAATGATCATTAATTAAGCTAGTCACTTCCCCAGTTCCAATCTTCTCTTTTTTGCAAAGAGTCGTGTTGCCCGTACGGCTAACTCTGCTAGCATCGTTGGTACAAACATTTTTAAATGCATTGATTTTATCACCAACTTTCACTTCCTTATCTCCCAAACAAACATGGGCCTCAGTATCACTAATTTTCATTGCAACACTCCCTCTCATTGTCGAGTGCGAAGCGCATCCCATTAGATTTGCAATTAATAAGAAAGTTAAAAAACTTTTAATTGACTTCATTAAAGACTCCCGTGTAATTGTTGTTAAACACGGACACGATACTCCCCCTAGGGTATAAAGTAATATAAAAAATCTATTCTAAAATCGGATGTTATGAAAAGTAAGAAAGTTTTGGCCGATAAAAATAATCATGAGTCACATAATCACCCTGATCATCGTAGTCATCTTAAACAGCTAGCAAGAGTTAAAGGCCAAGTTGAAGGAGTTGAGAAAATGATTCAAGATGGAAGATATTGTATAGATATTATTAATCAATTAAAAGCTGTATCAGCGGGCTTGAAAGTGATTGAATCAGCAATATTTGAAGGACATTTAAAAAGTTGTGTCGTAGCTGCTTTAAGCTCGAACAACAACGAAGACATTCAAATTAAAATTAACGAAATTAATAAACTTGTCTACGGTTCAAAATCAAAAAGGTAACTTAAATGAACGCAAATTCTTCTTTAGTTAAAATCTTAGCACTAATCTTTATCTTAGCTTCATGTAAAGATGGCAATTTGCCAAACCTGAAAGGGAGATACCTTGGTTTTATGACTATAGGGACTGTTAAAACTCAAGTTGTCGCTCAAGTCCCAGACTTCAAGAAAGAGACAAAGGTTAGAACTTTAACTTTTAAGATTTACTCCACACTCGCAAGTGCAGTGGGGAATCAATACACTTTTACTATTTTAGATAAAGAAACAATTGAACTCAAAAGCTCACAAATCTACACTGGAAGTGCAAATTTAAATTTGGATAAAAATTGTGTCAAAGGGACAGTTGCACCACAGGCCATTTCAGCTTGTTGGGAACAAGACAAATTTACACTTTCTATTAATGATAAGTTAAATCCTGAAAAATCAATTTTGATAAATCTTAATTTGGATAATAACCTAGCTCCTCTGGAGGCCAATAAAATTTTATCTGTCGATGAAATTGTAGGGCGAGCAAAGTTTAATAATTATTCTGTTACCGAAGACTCTGAAAGAGTTTTTCAAGCTCAAAAAAATATTGGCGTTGCTAGAGGAAATCTCTTACCCAAATTAAGTTTGAAATCACTGATAGGTCTAGCAACGGGTGATTACGTTTCGGCCGTAGGGACAGTGTTGCCGTTTTTGTTTCCTACAAATTGGTATAAGTGGGAAGCATCGAAAGATTTATATCAAGCCGAAAAAACCTCATTTGCCTCTCTAAGAGGAAATGAAATGAATATGGTTGAAGGACTCTATTATGTTATTCTTCGCGATCAACAAGTGCTTGAACGTCTGAAAAAACACATCACTTGGATGAAACAGATTCAGGACACTATCAAACAATCTGAAAAAGTTGGAACTGCTACACAAGGAACTGCGGATTACTTTGGATTGAGTATTGGCGTTTTAGAAAAAGACAAAATTAACTTCGAAGCTCTTATTAAAATTCAATACGCTCAACTGGCACAAGCTTCGGCCCTCTCTCCTATAAATGGAATTGGTGGACTAATGGCAGTTGCGGTTCCAGATTTATCTGTTGTGGAAGCACTGGATCCTGCTTCTTTCTTTAAAGAAGCCCAAGCAAAATCATATGAACTAAAATCTCTTGGCTTTTTATTAAAGGCCGCAAAGACTTCTCAAAAAGAAATTTATTTTAACTTTTTCGATCTAGATGGAAATAGTGGAATTGGATTTGGGACACGTTCTCAAATCCTTGTTTCTAAATCTCAACAAGAAGAGATTAATAAAAAAGCAGAAGAAACGAAGTCATTAATCGAATTACAGTCGTCACTAGTCGCTAATGAGTACAATCAGGCGTTGGATAGCTACCAATTAGCACAATCGAATAAAAATTCAGCGACGAAGCGTATGAACTGGCTTATCAGTCGATTGCTTCAAGGTGATGGATCGATTGATAGTGAGGAGTTTGTTAATGAATTAACAGACATTCAAAATAGAATAATTGAATTTACAGCAGATGAAGCGACCAGTACACAAATGTGGCTTATGGCCAAGTCAAAGTTAAATCGTCTTATGCTCGTTGGGTATTATTCTGATCTTGAAGCTGCTTTGCCAGATGAACCAATCGTAAAAAGTCGTTTTGGAAATTCTATTGTTGGGAGAAATTAAGTGAAGCAATTATTTTTATTAATTTTATTCTTTGTTCAAATCACTTCCCAAGCATCGGCTAATCCAACGCCCGGGGATTTAAATTATTATAGGCAGCTTACTCAAGCAATCAGAACACAAGCACAGTTTAAAGTATCGTTGATAAATCTTGAGCAATTCTATGATTATTCATTAGAACTTGGCGAAACTGTTTACAATGAGCCGATAGTTAATGATCTGCCAATAATGGATCAGTCTGATAAATTTTATAGAAATTTTTGGGATAGAATTTATTTAAAGGATGGATCAAGAGTTTTAATCAATGGTGAGGAAATTCCACTTACATGTATTTTTATAAGTGGCCAAGATAATCGCTATTCAGGAATAATTGATCCTCGCTTTCCACGATTTATAATGAAGATATATTTGGTTGCAAATGATTTTTCTTGCGTAGGTCCTAAGAACCCAGGTTGGCCGAATAATGGTGGAAAAGAAGAAACTTGGGATACTTATCTTTATTATGAAATAAAGGACCCGACCATCATGTTGCCTGTTGACGCAAAAATTCGCATCAAGTGGAATGAATTTAGATCTGTCCTAGTTAAATAGATGTAACGGAGACCGGAATGAAAAAGATTTTTTTTCTAATTTTTATATTAATTTCGAATCTAACTCAGGCTGAAGTCTTTTGGTATCCCTCCCCCCCAGAAGCTTATAAATTAGGTGAAGTTTACCCTGAAGCTCAAAAACTTCTTTTTGCATTTGATTATGGACATGCGCTTGTATACGAGACCTTAATTTTAAAAAAAGGAGATATCAAAAATCCTAAAGAATTTGAAAAAGAAATGTTGTCAAAGATTTTTAGTATTCTTAACAATCCTCCTAGTATCAAAATGGATGAGGGTGATATAGCACCTAACTATGTTTACAAATTTCCACTCGTAATTAATCTCTTTGATTGGTCACATATGCTTCATCAGTTTGTCTTAGATGTATTAGCTACTTCTGAAGACCGCGGGCCAAAAATGATTTCGAGAATAAATGAAATCTATGCTCAATATAAATCAAATAAACCAGTCATGATAACTGACACCTGTAAATCAATGCTTTTCATGGATGGACAATATTTCTCCAAATCTTTCAGAAGACAATTTCCAAGTTTTAATCTTTTGATTTGGAGTTATCACTGGTTTCAAATTAAATTGTACGAAGCACTTCTGGCCCCGACTAAAATGGAGCGAGATTTTGGTGTTGCCGATACCATTGCAAAGTTTAAAAATTTAATTTCTGATTTACCAGACTCTGCCGATTTTGATATGATGCCTGAAACGGCCACTGAAGCACCTACTTTTGCAAAGCTATTTCCGAAAATTCCAGCAGCATTTGATAACAATCATATGTTGCACGATATTGTTTCGGACATGATTACTTCTGATAAAGTACCTATGGCAAAATTGCGATCTGAAGCACTACGTATGGGACGTATGGACCAAGACCCAGAAGCTTATAAAACTACTGTATGCAACCAAACGAATTAAGACCTCAATATTAAGTTTTAAAAAGGAGAATTTATGAAAAATGTTAAATCGCTTTTACTCTCATTATCTTTTGTAACATTAGCTAGTAGCTCGTTATTTGCCGCTGATACAGCAACTACTGCTCTTGGAAAAGTTGCAGAACTTGCTTGTCATAGACTTGAGAGACTTGTGACATTAGAAAAAATTGATGGCACTTTTTTAAGCAAGTTAAGTTCTCTTCAAGTTGTAAAACTTCAGCCGACTAAGCCAACTGATCCTTCTTTTAAAGTTGTAGCAAGCCAATATGCCGGTGCGGATGGAAGTAGCAATCAAGTAGACATGATGATGGATACTGCGGGTAAAGCTATTGCCCAAACAGTTAAAGCAGGTGCAGCTGCTCAGGATGCTCCAGTATGGAGTGATGTAGATGCTGCTTCTCTTGTGGAAAATTCTCTTCATTATATTTTAGAAGCTAATAATCCAGAAGCGAAGCCATTCATCTCCGGTTTGATTTCTTTAAAGATAAGACAAGTCAAAAATGAACAAGGTGAAATACGAGCGAGAGTTGAAATGCTCTCTCAAGACAGTGCTAAAACTTTTGAAGTTACTTTAAAAGAAGATGGCACAGTAGAATCGGCCAACACTGTTAATCCATAAACTTAAAATGATGAAGCTAGAGATTTATAAATTAATGTTTTTTATTGGAGCTAGTTTACTAGTCTCTAGCTGTAGTTATCGCAAAGAAAAAGGATCTGAACTTTTTGTGTCTTATAATCAGGCCATACTTGATAAAGTTTCTTATCAATTAATCAATCAAAGAATTCTGATTCCTAAGTGCATTGCATGTCACGGGAATTCTGGAAATGTTAATCTTGAATCCTATTCTTCGGTGTATGGCCATATTGAAAAAATAAAAGAAGTTTCAATTGCTACTCGTGTGATGCCGAAGTCTCCCTATCCAGCATTGAATAATGAAGAGCTTGAACTATTGGCAACATGGATTCAGGCCGGAGCTCCAGATAAACCGTTAGACGGTAGTGATCAGCCACCGCCTCCAAAGCAAGAAGCGCTCGAGCCAAAGTTTTTATCTATAAAGAAAAATATTTTCCAAAATAAATGTATGGTCTGCCATTCTGCGGGCAAAGAAGCCGAAAGGGTCTCTTTGGATAGTGCCGAGGATCTGATTAATTCACCACTTGACCTAGTTCTACCTGGAAACCCAGATGAAAGTGGCTTAGTTCTTGCGGTTCTTCCAACTGCACGCAAGATTATGCCACCCAAAAAATCGGGAATTGCCAATTTATTACCTTCAGAAATAGAAATTATAAAACAATGGATTGCTAATGGTGCAAAAGACTAAATACTTTTTTCTTTCTTTATTATTTATCTATTCAACTTTGAGCTTAGCTCAAATTGAAAAAATAGAGATTGATCATAATAAATCATCGGTTGAATTTCTCGCGATTGGAAACCCAAGTGCCCTGAAGATCAAAGGCGAAAATGCTAAAGTTCAGGGAGAAATTAGTTCTAGTCTAAATATTATTGGGGCAAAGCTTAAAGTAGACCTTAATGAATTCGTAACGGGCATAGATATGCGCGATGAGCACATGAAAGAAGAATATTTTGAGACTAATAAAGCTGAAAATAGATATGTGACTTTAGAAATAATTAATTTGGATATCCCCGATAGCTTTTGGAAAAAAAGTGAAGAGTGGAAGGGCAATTTCAAAGGCAAACTAAAATTACACAACGTCGAAAAAGATATTACTGGAGATATAACATTTTCTCCTTATAAAAAAGGCGATAACGTCATAACGGTTTCACGTTTTCCTATAAAACTTACTGATTTCAAAATTAATGTTCCATCATTCGTCGGTGTAACAGTGGCAGAAGTTGTAAATGTCGAAGTTAAACTTCCATTAATTGTAGTCGTAAAATAATGAAATTTTACCTTTTGTTTTTATTATTGTGTTTTCATTCGCCTGCATATTCTTATTCGGAACTCTCGAGGCATGGCTATGTTAACTGCACCGCTTGCCATTTAAGTCCTTCAGGTGGAGGTATTATGACTCCTTATGGAAGAGAACTTTCAAGGGCCGTTGTAAGTACATGGGGGGCTAAAAATGAGCAATATTTTGCCTATAATGCAATCCCTGCCTTATCTAAAAATGATAAAGTTTTAGTAGGTGCTTTTATAAGAGGTTTGCAAGCGATAAGAGACGATAAGCAGGCCCGTGAAGCAAGGGCCATACTCATGCAAGCAGATGCTGATATCGCTTATAATGAAAAGAACTGGGCAGTGCTAGGATCAATAGGTCGTCAAGAAATAAGAAGCGGATTAAAAAGCGACTCAAGGTTATTTAGCAGAAGGCATTATGCTATTTACCGTTACAATTATTCAAATCAGTTTCGTGCTGGAAAGTTTTTGCAGTTTTATGGGCTAAACGATCCTAATCATCAACTCTATGTAAGAAAATATTTAAATTTTGGTTTTGATACAGAATCATACAATGCTGAATATTCTTATTTAGGAGAAAATTTTAATTTTTACCTAACTCCAACTTTCGGAAATTTGGGCGATGAACATTCGCAAAATAAAGAAAAAGGCATTTCTGCTTCAATGAGCTATTTCTTTTGGGATAAGCAAAAAGCAGGATTGAGTGCCTATAGAGGAACGGAAACTTTTACCAATAGAATTACCTACGGTGTTTGGGGTATTTTCTCCTTTCATCCAAAAATATTCACGATGCATGAGTTGGATTTTCAGGACAAAAAAATAAAAGCGACTGGAATAAAAGAATCTGGTTATGTTACTTCTAATAAAATCAATTATGAATATATCCGAGGACTGATTGGGTTTTTAAGTTATGATCTTGCAAACCTGAATCCTGTTAATATTAGTTCACGTAAATTTGCCTATGGAGCAGGAGTTCAGTTTTTCCCCCGCCCACATTTTGAAATAATTTCAGCTTGGCAAAAAGAAGAGATCGTTCACTTGCGTTCTCAGTCAGATCTTTTTTCATTCGTCTTACATTTTTATTTGTAATAAATGGAAATTCTTTTTTAAAAAGATGCAGTCGCTTCAGTAATTAGTTTTGATGCTTTAATTGTACATTTTTGATCTTCTATCTTTACAGTTCTATCACCATCTTCCACAGCAGACACTTGGCAGGTCACTATTGCTGAAGAAAGCGATTCATTGATAATTTCTCTATGAACAGAAGCATTAATCTGTTCATAGACTAAAAATGTATAAGTGATGTCGAAACCTGTTTGCTTACCATCATTACTTGGAGATCCTAATTCATCGCGATTCAGTTCTAGGATGTCCAATTTAATACCTTTATACCTGCCACCATAATTTTCCTTTGCTTCTGCGATATCTGAAGCTCTTTTTATGCTCCAAGATTCTTTTTTTGCATTAGCGGCCTCTTGTTAAGCAGTAATTGCAGCTTTTTTTATTTGTTTGGTTGTGGTCTTATTATCACTTACCCATGCATTTGCTGAAAGTGATGTTGTTAATATAAATGCTGCTAAAAGAAAGTTTTTCATAAATTATCCTATCTTTGAGATTGTTTAATATGGTTTCGCTTCAGAGGAAGCTATATTTTTTTTTGTCTTTTGTAACATACCTAAAAAATATATGTTGAATTGTGTAAATCTTTTAGATCGTCTCCGCAATTGTGGGAATGCATTTTAGCGAAGCTTTGAAATGTTGTGCTTGAAAAAATGGAGCGGGATAATTGAGTTACGGATAAACTGTACCAATGTATTTACCTTTTGGTCCCATCGCATTCAAATTAGCGCTTACTTCACAAACTTGACCATATGTTGAAGCAAAAGATCCGGCCAGTTCTGCTGAATCAACGGTCACTATAATTTTTGCAGTTGGCATTGTCGGTGCGAGGTGTGTGCGCTTAATAATTCGATTTCCCAGAGTGATCGTACATTCAAAACTTGGCTCTCCTCCAGGGGAGCAAACGCCATCAGATTCGCAGGAGATATAAAAATCACCAACTTTGATATCATCAGCAGTTACAGGTTGAATTACGAGTAATGCAACACCAAAGACGATTATGTTTCTTAAGAGAAATTTCATTATTTAATCCTTGTTGTTAAGTTCAATGCCTACAATTTAGCAACTATAAAAAAAATATCAATAGAACCTGATACTTCTTACATAGTTTAATAAAGAAGAACCATTTTTCACAACGACATTTGAGCGAATAAAGATGCCGTTCGGTATCTTGAAACGTGGTCTCCCTCAGACTCTTTTATAGTGGTCGGTCTTCAATGAAGAAGGCCAGTATCATCTTTTTTAAAGTTGTGCTTAAGTAAAAATAGATCTCGCAACATCAATTTCAGCCACTTAGTGGTTTTTTGACTATTTGATATGTAGTCTGTAGTTGTCTTTTTTTGAAATAGCAAAGAAATGTAGTCTGTAGCTGACTTTTATTAAGTTTGCGACAAAATATAAGCTACGGCTTACTATAGGGATAAAGATGAAATTAGATCTTCAAAAGCTAGGTTTAAAAGAAAATATTCAAAGAGGAAAATCAAAAAAGACTCATGCTCCTCAAAGTGATGAAGAGCTGAGAGAGCTCCTAAAAAAATAAGAAAAAAGAAAAGTGTAACTCAAGAAGAAATTGCAACTTTTTCTAATTTATCCAGATTTTGCAGTAAATGAGTTTGAGACAGGAAGAGTGACATTAAACTTTCAACTTTTTTTAAACTTCTAAAGGCCTATGGCGTGTCTTTAGAAATACAGGAGTAGGTGATGGAAACTCTTTTTGTCTTTTATGACCATCGTCTAGTTGGCCGCTTGATAAAAAATGCTGATGCTACATTGAATTTTAGCTATGAAAAAAATTGGATTCAAGAAACTGGCTCTTTTCCTCTTTCTCCCAGATTAGATCTAGAGGTAGATAAAGTTTTTGACAATCGGGTCACTCGGTCATTTTTCGACAACCTCTTACCAGAAGGAAAAGTTCGAGAACATCTTGAAAAATATACAGGCAAGAGCCTAACAGATGATTTTCAATTTTTAAGACAGTTCGGTGTTGATTGTGCTGGTGCTTTCTTAATTTCACCGGATGAACATCTAGCAAAAAATAAAGTAGATCAAGAGGTTGATGAAATTAACATTGAAGAACTCGTGAAGGCTTACAATGAACATAAAAATCTTATGAGTTACGTAGTAGAGAATCACAATGGGCGCTTTTCTCTTGCAGGGGCCCAAGGTGAAATCAAAAGACATCATCAAGTTGACTTCTGTCAAGCGCAGGGATTTTTGTCGGGAGAAAAATATGAAGAAGATGGTGGTCCAGGTTTAAAAGAAAATTTTAATTGCATAAGAATGTTAAGTTCGAGTTATACCCACGACGCTCAAAAATATATGAATTGGATAAGTTTCAATCTTCTGATTGGCAATAATGACTGCCATTAAAAAAATATTTCATTCCTGGTGTTCAATGGAAAATATGTCATTGCACCTTTTTATGATTTACTTTGCACGAGCATCTATAAAGAGTACGCAGTGGAATTTGCTTTCAAAATAAGCGGAAACGGTCACTGGGGGCAATGGAGTAAGGAGCACTTTCTTCACGAGGTTGGTTCATGGGGGTTGGATAAAAATAAAGACTTATTGATAAATACTATGAAATTAATGAACGAAAAAATATCGAAGCAGCTTGAACGCGAGGTGAAAAACTTTAACCACAGATTTAAAGGTGTAAAAGCAGCAGGAAGAATTAAAGCTGAAATTTTGAATAGGGCAGAGTCTTTTAGAAAAAGAAATATATTGTGATAAATTGCCTACATTAGAAATTCAATCTTTAAAAGATTCTTCTAATGGTCTGTCAAAAAATAAGTGCTCATTCTTAAAATTGTATTTGGCCTAATATAAAAATTATGATTTCATATTCATGTGGACAAAAAAAGCAAAGACGAACTTAAAATTAAACTTTCTGGGATATTGCCAGAACTCAATGAGCGTCAGCGAAGAATTTTGCTGGCAGCAGAAGCCGAATCTGTTGGTTATGATGGAATCAAGGTGTTATCTGAGATTTCGGGTGTGGTGGTGTCAACAATTCGTCGTGGTATTAATGTGAAAAAGAAATCAGGAGAGAATCTTCATTCATAATAAAAAAATCGTTTGGTTCGCAATATGTTTTTCACTTCATCTTCTATGTGGATGCTCGCAAGTCCCTTTACATCAAAAAATAATTGAATTAAATCTCGTAAAACTGGAACCTATCAAGTCACCAGAACTCTCTTCATTTCCCTTGGCCGAAAAAACTCTTTTGTTTGACTCCAAAAAAATAAAAAACAAAAATATTGATTTTGATCTCAATGGAAATTTGATGTTACCTCCCGGTGACTATATTATTCCCGTAATGACTTATTGTATGAATCATAATGGGTCTAGCCCCGATGCACATTTATACACATTAAGTAAGCTTGAAGGAAGAGTCTAACCGCATTCAAGCCTTTCGCGATGTTCGAGATCAAATTAAAGAACATCTAGAAAGTTTTGCGAAAGAAACAGGTTTATAAAAAAATAAGACTTGGTAAATTAAGTATAGTCTTTGGTTTATCGGCAATAATTACTAAAAAGAAAGAAGTTTTTTACTGATTATTATTGTGTCAGCTTGTGCCGGGCAACACTGCTGTATTGATTAGTTAATTGATTAATGAAAGAATGTTATCTACTAATATGACAAAACATACTAAGGATTTAAATCCTAAAGATATTATTATCTCTTTTCAAAATCAAGAATGGTCCATTCTCGAGGAATTGATTGGGCAATATACTGGATATCTTTTAAGAGGAGCTCTTTCGCTCGGGTACAGAGGAAATCAAGCAGATGATTTAGTTCAGAACGTTTGGTCCACTTTTTTTGAAATACTTCCACGCTTTGAAGGAAACTCTCAAATCAAGACATTTTTGTATGGAATTATGATCAATAAAGTACGAGAACAGAAGCGTGAAGATTTTAAACAACAAAAACACGATCCAATTGATAAAGTCATGGAAGATCGTTTTGATTCAAATGGACATTGGGCCAAACCCCCTATAAATCCAGAACAATTCTTAGAAGCCTCACAAACTTTAGAAATTATTTATGATTGCATTGAAAAATTACCTGCCACTCAAAGGGCCGCTTTTGTTCTTTGGGAGATAGAAGGAAATGAAACGCCAGAAATTTGTAAGATTTTAGATGTTACTGTCACTAATCTAGGAGTGATCTTGTATCGTGCTAAGAATCGTTTGCGTGAGTGTATTGAAATTAAAGCAAAGAGATAAAAAATGCTAAAATGTAATGAAATTGTCGAAATAATAGCAAAAAATAAAGACCTTTCTCTTTTGGGAAAGATGGAATTAAGGTTCCATCTTTTTATGTGTAAGCATTGCAATTCTTATTCAAAGCAAATTAGCATTATTAACTCTCAATTTAAAAAAGTTATTGAAGAAAAATCAGAAATTGAAATGAATCATGTTCATGAATTAGAAGATCAAGTTATTAAAGTAATTAAAGCTAAACTTGAAAAAAAAGATTAGTACAAAAATATTAATTTTAATAATCCATTCATTTCTAGAAAAAGGGCATACATGAATAAAGCACCTGACTTTAGATTAAGGATGCAAGCTGGAACAGAGTTTCATCTTTATTCTGCGATTAAGAACGGACCAGTCGTTTTAAATTTCATTATGGGCACTTGGTGTCCACTTTGTACGGCACATATTAAAAGAGTTCGAGATTGGCAGCAAGCAAAAGGATTGTAAGCGGAATATAAACCCGCCTTTAGTTCTTTAAAATCTCAATGTAATGGGCCCATTTTTTACAAGCGGAAGATCATTTTTTTTGAAATGGTAAAAGATCTTCATAATCTTCTACTGTATTCGC
>JAQTTZ010000013.1 GCA_028710485.1 Bacteriovorax sp.
GAATTAGAAGTTTTATATCTACTCTTAAAAAGCAAGGACGCAATATTTTTCAAAATCTCTCCCTCGCTCACTCCCAACCTAACTATGGATTTTTAGAGCTATTTTCTTAACCGGGTGAGTGGTTACCAAATGTCAGTGGTGGAAGTTGAAAGTGATCTACAGGAAGTTATCGCAGTGATAGGGCCCTCGTAATATATATTTATAGTTCGAGATGTCGTCGTGCCACCGACCATAGTTTTATTTTGAAATAAAATAGTTAAAATCCCATCATTGACAGTAGCGCTGGGCAAAGTGCTATGTGCGAGTGAATAACTGGTAATCTGTACCTTTGCATTGCCATAGCCTCCTGCTGGGGCCGATCCACTTGCGACGGTGTAATATTTTCCATTGATATTGTTTGGTGTTAAGGCATTTGCTTGGAAAGTTGCCAAGCATGTAGTGGGATTGGAGAGAATTGCATTTATTTCGCTGGTGATTAAATTGATTTCTGTATCGAATTGATATTTGACTGATGATTTAGTTGATTGCTTAGTTAAGTTCATCACAACTAAACTAATACCACCGAGCATTGCCACTACGATCATTATTTCAACTAATGAAAAACCGCGATTGTTTTTAAATAACATCAAAACCCCAATAAAATATTTACTCAATAATATTCTATCAAAAGATTATTTGTAAGTATTCACGTCCCAGTAATAGTTTAATTTTATCCGGCCATGCGTCTTGGCCTTTCATTTTGACAGTGCTTTTGGGGTACGGCAACGATTCGTGCGAAATCATGCAGTAGCCGTCGCCTCGCATTGGAAATTGTTATATCCAGGACAATTCCACGTGCGGTACGGGCTCTTGGCGATCTCCATTTAAGCGATAATCGCCGAATCGGTTTATGTGCTCAGTGAGATACGGACTCATAAATGAAAGAGCTTCTGAGTCTGGTAGAGAGTTTTCGTCTTCAAGTTTCTTTAAAACAGATCCGATTTCATACATTGTATGGAGAATTAAAAGATTTGAAGTCAGATGATTATATTTGATAATTTTCCGCTGCTCATCGCGACTATTTTCACCAATAATTCCCTGGCCGCCAAAAGCAACCCATTTTGTATATCCATTAAATGCCTCTGACTTGTTTGTTGCTGACTGAATTGTTCTCCTGATGTTTTGGTCGCTCAAATATTTTAAGAGAAATACAGTTCGCACAACTTGGCCCAGCTCGCGAAAGGCAAAGTAGAGGCGATTTTTTCGGCTGTAAGTTCCAAGCCTCCGAAGAATTGTTGAAGCTGCAATCTTTCCAGTGCGAATGGAAAGGGCCACTCGAAGCATATCTGGTAAGTGCGTTTCAATTAAATCCCAATCAACATTACTTGAAAACAGTGAATCGATATGTTGATATTTGTCCGTTGGATTTGGCCTGAAAAACTTCAGGTCCTTCCAGTTACGAATTCTAGGCATGAGGTCAATACCAAGAAGATGCGAGAGTGCAAAGACTGGAGCTGACTGTCCTTGAGTATCACCATGAATAGTGTCGGATTGAATTTCACTTTTATTTTTTAAAAGGCCATCGAGGATGTATACGGCTTCCCAAACACCACAAGGAATAAAGTGCGAGAAGTATAAGAACAATTAACCACCTTTATTAAATTCAATCTCGGATCTCGATCCCCCCATAGAGAAAAATGAACGCCTTCGACTTCTCTGGTAATGTTTTTGAATGCATTTTTAACGAAAGTCTGGCCCTGAAACTCGCCCTTCTTACTTAAGAAAGCGGCTACCGTTTTTTAGGCGATGGCCGTTGGGTATCTCTTTGCGATTTAGTTTACAATTTGAGCTGATGCTAGTAAATTAGAGTGAGCCCCTTTGGCCAGACACTTTTTTCATACCTATTCTCTTTGCTCTTTCTTCGTCGAAATGTTTAATCATCTCGTCCAGCTCATTCCTCTGAGATTTTATTGCAACCATCATCTGATCAAGTTGTTCTGTACTAAATTCGGAAAGCGGCCTTTGTAGTTGCGGTGATCCTTTCCTAACTGCCATTGGCAAAAGATTACCATTGTCAATAATTGCCTTGACCTCACCACCACTCCTTTGCGTCTCGGTGAGGTTTAATAGTTTATCCAAATTGATATGCATACCAAAAAAGACTTCTCTCTCCTTATTGAGATAAAAAGGAGAATCCTGCCCCTGTATAACAAAAAACCAACCAGGAAATTCCTTCGCGACTTCAATTGATTTAAACTTCAGCCCTAATGAAAAAAGATGATTACGTAAATTTTCTAATACGTTTTCAATGATCGGAGCATCCTCTTTGATCTTTTCAATGATCGGAGCATCCTCTTTGATCTTTTCAATGATCGGAGCATCCTCTTTGACCTTTTCAATGATCGGAGCATCCTCTTTGACCTTTTCAATGATCGGAGTATGTAAATTGTTGCTTCCTTTTTTTGAACAACTAAAAAATAAAAAAATAAAAAAATATCTCATAGATTGCTTTAATGAATTCATAAATCCTCCTCCATACTAGATTATTGCATTTACATTTTTTGAGCCTTTTATAGGCCGGTGCGAGGAAACTCTTACGAATCATATTAAAATCTAGAGACATTCGTACGTCGCTCGGTTGTTATTCAAACAGTTGGGAGAGGTGAAGGGGTAACCGCAATATCCATAACACCACCCATACCCTGCGTAATATTGCAATGACGTACAGCTTGCTGGATTATATTGCCATGTACACGGTGGCGGTGGTGGTGGCGGTGACGGTGGTGACGGTGGCGGCGGTGACACTGGACAGATTCCGCCAATATTCGTCTGCGCTTGGCAAACCACATAGCTGTGTACAACAGCGGTTGGTAACGAGTTCTTACTAATTCCATCAATTACAAATGGAACGGTGTTAGAGGTGGTTATGCTATGAAAGCAGGCATCTGGTGGATCGGCATCAATTGCAGAAGTTAATGGTATTTGATTCAGGGCAAAGGTATGGGACGCAGCTTGTGTGCAAGTATAATAGGTGCAACTGCTGTTACATGCAGGTGAGCAACTTGAAGGTGAACAGATTACTATCCCCAAAGTCATTTGTTGATACAGAATGGTTAGCAGAAAAACTATTTTCTTAATCATTAAATATTATCTCTGCTTTTTGCAGAATTTTAGACTGGGGTTATTTTCACACAGTGCTGTCTGCAGGGTTTCAATCTGAATTTGTTGATCACGAATCGCTTCAACTAAGGGAGCTACCAAGTTTTGGTAAGCAATAGACTTTATTCCTTTAGAATTTGTATGAACCAATTCAGGATAAATTTCTTCAACTTCTTGAGCAATAAATCCTACCTGTCTACCTTTGCCAAAATTCTTATCGCGCCAACTAAAGCCAACACCCCTTAGACTTAATATTTTTTCTAATGAACCTTCTAAAGAAGTAAAATCTTTTTTTAATCTTTTATCAGATGCCGAAGTGATGGTTCCTGTGGCATTGATAGTTCCATCAACTTGCAGATTTCCTCCAACGTGAAGTCTCGTTGTAGGAATAGTCAGACCAATCCCGATATTTCCACCATTATAATAAATAGCACTTCCCGTTCCACGTGACCAAATATCAGTCGTAGAAGTTGAAAGCGATCTACACTTCGTTATGGCACCGGGTGCTCCTTCGATATACACGTTAATTATTTTGGACACCGACGTCGGCCCAGTGGATCCTTTTAAAATCTTTTTGTTTTCATAGGCAATAGTTAAAACGCCAGCAGGGGCAATACCGGTTAAGGCATAGCTGGTAATCTTAAGGCCTGAGTTGCCGTACCCATTTGCCGGAGCAGATCCACTTGCGGTTGTATAATATTTTCCATTGATATTGGTGGGAGTTGCGGTACTTCCTAAGGCGGTCAAACATTTAGCAGGATCAGAAAGAATTCCGTTTATTTCATTGGTAGTTAAAGTTACGTCCGAATCAAATTGAAACTTGGTCGAAGATTTGTTTGATTGTTTGGTTATGTTCATCACAACCAAGCTTAAACCACCAAGCATTCCGACCACAATCATTAATTCAACTAACGAAAAACCACGATTGTTTTTTTTGTATATTGCTTTCATGTCAGATTTAGAATGAATGAATGCGCCAACTCTTTTTCCGAATTATCTTTATACAATATCAAAACCTCATTAAAATATTAATAAACCTATCTTGGCGCAGTTAACTTTAAAGGTTCCGTAGTATTAACCTGTTAAAGGTATTGATGTTGATCCGGCAATGTCCATTTGCGGGTATCCTGTTAGCTCATCAAAATAATTGCTAAAGTAATTACCACTTAAATCTTTTGTGGCAAAGGTATAAGATTTACCGCCACAAAAATAAGCTTCAGATGATCTGATTGGTCTTATTTTTTTTGTGGTTTCAATATTTCTTCGAAAAAGGACCATTTTATTGCTAAAATAATTTTTAAGTTGATCCAGTCCTTGATCTGCTTTAGCAGTAATTCCAATAGACAAAACAAACAGAATGCATGATAAATGTTTCATAAAATCCCTAATACTGACAATATGGATTATTTAATATTTTTTGTATAGATGGTCCAAAGGACTTGGAGCAGTAAATGATACTAGATGAACAACAACTCATTAAAAACATTTTAACGGACTACTACTTTAGTGCACAAAAGCGCAATCCAAGATTTTCAATAAGGGCCTTTTCAAAAAAATTAAATGTCTCTAGCTCTGCATTGTCCGAAATACTCAGAGGTAAGAGAAAAATTTCTTTAAAAAAGGCCATTCAATATGCTGAAATTTTAAATATCGAACCTAAAAAAATAAAACAGCTACGTGAAGCGTTTGAGAAATCTGGTAGTCTTGAACAACTAAAACCAAGTCAAAATCCTTTAAAGGAAATTGTAATTACTCCTGATCGTTTCCATGTTATGTCTGATCGCAAATTCTTTTCAGTGCTCGCTATGCTTAGGTCAAAAAATAAGTCCCCCGAATCAATTTCAGAAAAACTTGGACTTAAAATTAATGAGGTTAAGTCTGCATTAGATGAATTAGTAAAAACTGGTGTTTTGAAGAAAAATGGAAATGAATATAGTGAAGAAGAGCGTGTGGTTTTCAGAACTTCGGAAAATTTTCCGTTGGAGTTGATGAAAAAAAGACGCCTGCAAAATAATATCGCCGCCAAAAAAGCAATTGAATCTAACGTTAATGGTGAGTGTGGATATTTTGCGACTGTCTCACTTGATAAAAGCAAATTGGATGAAATTGGTCCTATTGTGGAAGACTTTATGAAGAGATTAAGCTTATTTTTGAGAAAGTCTGGTTCTGAAGATGTATTTGAAATCAACTTAGATATTTTTCCTTGGTCAAAATAATTTTTAGTAATGCTTTATACCTATAATTCCGCAGTTCAGTTTAATAAGCTATCCCGACATTTTTTCCTCACTAATATTCATCAAGTTTATCTGCCAAAATGAACTGAAAATATAAAATTAAGTTTTTTCTAAACGATTACCAGCGCATCCACCGGCACTTGATTTAATCAAAAAAATGACACCTCAATTATGTCGATTAAAACAAAAAAAGAGGTGCCAAATGCATTGCTACGAGTTCTGTCATATTCAATTTACCCCCAGAAATCAAGTTAAAAATCCCCGAGCATGTCTCACTGAAAAGTGCCAACCCCTAAGACAAAGAGACAACGAAAAAACTTGGAAACAAAAGCACTTAGATCAATACGACAAAGAATATCACGAGATCCAAAGAGATAAGCGCACCATTGAAATAGAAGATATTTTAAAATCGTTATTAGAATGCCTAAGGGCCGGTGCCAGGTTCCTTGATAAAAATATTGAATTTAAGAATTTTAGCGAGGTAGAAGAGAAAATTACATAGAGCTTTTTGCAAACAAGTTGAAAGACTTCCTTTTTGATCTATTTTAAGTTTCAGCAACTTAAAATGTGAAAAAAATAATCTTACTGAAAAGAAATGGACAACATTTCAGATGAGATTGACCTTAGCGCCTAGCTATGACGGCAGTACAAGCGTCACGTTCGTGTCCATGGTCTTCGTCTCACCTCTTGATGTGGTTGCACGGCGATTATGTCCTATCATTTGATAACATCAAATAACTCAAGCGAATCATAAGTCCATGATTTCAAATATTTCTATAGCTACGGTTAAAAATTAGCATTGAAAATCAAAATTTATTTATTTATTTTTGGCTACTTGGCCAAGGCTAAGGCTTTCCTTGCCGGGTTTGCACTTCTATTGAAATAAATTAATTTAGATGAGAAAATGGAAAATGTTTTTACCATTGGAGACTTCATGCGCTCTCTCATCTCGATAACCTTTACTCTCTTAATATCATCATCCCTTTTCGCCCAAGACTGGACTGGCATTTCTGATTGCGGGGTTTATCAGGTGAACGCTGTCGCTCGTTCTGTTAAAAATGGACTTGTTATAATTGTGAATGAAAAAACCAAATCTGAAATTACAATTAGTGTTCCAGTGCAAAACGAAGCCTATCTTGCTCCCTATGTAGACAGAGCGATGACCGCCTCCGTGATCTTTGCCAAAAAATCTCAAGGAGCAAAAGTTGAAGGAACGATCAAAGAAATAAAATCGCGAATTCCAAATCCGATTAACCCAATGGATACCGGAATAAAATTAATTTCAAAGGCTGAATGCAAATGATGATTAAAAATCGTTTTTCAGCTGGCTTACTTTGTCTGATGCTTTCAACTCAGTGCTGGAGTTCTGAATATTTAATGGTTATCGGAGCTGGAGGAGAAGGGCCAAAAGAAGATACCATTTTCGATGGTTCCATTAAAAACATTGGGGATTATGTCAAGCGCTCTGCTGGCACAAAGGTTGATGTCGCCCTTAATGGCGGGCATACAAAAACAGTGGCACTTATTAATGAATCGTTTCCAACGGCCCAAAGTAAATCCGACTTTCTTGAGTCTGATTATAAAAGGCTTATTCAAAGTTATAAATTAAAACTGGAAAATAATGAGATGGTGGCGGGTGACCAGTTAATGATTTACGTCGATAGTCATGGTGCCGAAAAAGAGAAAAATTTCAAATCACACAGCATTGCCACCTCAGCAGGAACGGCGGCTAATTTAAACACTCTCGCTGGTGCCAGCTTAGTGGATCTTGACCAACTTGAAGTCCTTAAAAAATTAGCGAAAGATAAAGGCGTAAAAATGGCCATCATCGATTCCAGCTGCCATTCAGGAAATACACTGGCGCTAGCTGATGACAACACTTGTGTCATTAGTGGAACTGGCCCAAATCATTATGGCTACGGCACTTTTGGCAAAAACTTTGCGGCAGCGATGAAAAAAGGAAAAAACCTGGAAGAAATATTTCTTGAGGCCCGTGCAATGGATGGCACTCCCGGGCTGCCGATGATTTCAACTCAATCGGGACAGGTGGTGAATACTCTACTCTATGATAAAATCACTCCCTATCTTTATCACTTTGACGACAAAGACGACAAATTAACGCCCTATCTTCGAGAAAATAGCAGCGGCTATCAACAGTGTATGGCCGATGCAAATTTTAATTCTTTAATCAATACGATTAACTCAATTGAAGAGCTCAATACTGTTTCAACAAAAGTACTTTGGTGGACGACAAAAACAAAAGAAGTCGATCTCACTAATTTAAAAGACTTGCTTGGGAAATATAAAAGCTCACTTGATCTTGTAAAATCCAAAATGAGAGAGCTTGGAAGCGAACGTCTCAAAACAGAAGAGACTTTTAATATAAGCGTTTCCGTTGGTAATTTCACAACGGCATGGAAACAAAACTACACATGGAAGGAATTACTTTCTTCCGATTTTAATAATTTAATTATTAAAAATCAGGAACGAATTAATGGCGAAACAGGTGCAGCGAACCTCGCCACTTTTGCAGCAATGAAGTCTATGTACCAAAAGGCACAGGCGAAAAAAGATGAATTACTTAGAAGCCAGCCTGACCTGGCAGACATTCCTGCAAAAGAAGAAGACGTCAAAAAGTTAATTGATTCTACTTACTTTACCAATAGTGCAATCGCCACAGAAGAGCGTAAACTTTATTCGGCACTTTACAAAAACTCGCAGAAAAATGAGTCAACATCCACACCAAATCCATGTCAGAATTTTAAATTATAGAGCAAAAAACAAATGGGACGCAAGGATGGCCATGAAATACGATTTATTATTATTTGATGCTGACGATACCCTTTTGGATTTTAAGAGATCAGAAAACATTTCTTTCCAAATTATTCTTAAAAAAAATGGAATTATCGGCGACATTGAAGCATTCCATGAAAGTTATAAAATTATTAATGATTTACTATGGAGCCAGCATGCAGAGGGATTAGTTTCAAAAGATTTTTTAAAAGTTGAACGCTTTAGAAAATTTCTTGAAGTGAATAATCTAGAGGCAGACCCTATTCAATTATGTGATGACTATCTCGAGACTCTCCCCTCTCAAGTTTTTTTAATTGAGGGTGCCACTGAATTATTAAAAACTCTTCATGGCAAAATTCCTCTAGTGATCGTCACTAACGGAATTGGATCAGTTCAGCACAAAAGACTTTTAAATTCTGGACTTAAACCATTTATTGAATTGATGGTTATCTCAGATGAATGTGGCTTCAGTAAACCTGATCGACGCATTTTTGATTATACCTTCGATCTCTTAAATCGCTCTCTCCTATCATCACGAACTTTAATGATTGGTGACAGGTTAGAAACTGATATTTTAGGAGCTAGAAATATTGCTATGGACTCTTGTTGGTTTAATCCGGATAAATTTAACAATACAACTAATATTTCCCCGACCTATGAAATTCAACATATAATAGATGTTCTGAATATTCTCTAAAGTCGGGAAATGATTCTGAATTTTAGTATTTTAAAAGTTTAGTAAGAACCTCTTCCACATGACTTACTTGCGGCAAAATTAAATCTTCTAATGCCGGGTTGTAAGCACAATGAACATCCATCGCTCCCACTCTTAAAATAGGTGCATCTAAAAGTTCAAAACATTCTTCATTCACTCTTGCTGTAATCTCTCCAGCAAACCCTGAAGTTTTATGTTCTTCATGAGCGATCATCAGACGAGATGTTTTTGAAATTGATTTTCTAATAGCTTCAAAATCGTATGGAGCTAAGGTTCTTAGGTCGATAACTTCAACCGTCTTCCCTGTTGCAGCTTCACATTTTTTAGCCGCTTCAATTGATTTTTGAACCAAAGCACCCCAAGCAACAATCGTCGCATCGGATCCTTCGCGAACCACCTTTGCTTTTCCGAACGGAATCATATATTCGTCGCCCACGTCAGCAGCACGGTTGTAGCCTTGGTAGTACAAATGTTTGTGCTCAAGGAACATAACTGGATCGTCACCATGTATAGCAGTTCTTAATAACCCTGCTGCGTCGGCTGAGTTAGAGGGGAATGCCACTCTTATTCCAGGAATATGTGTAAAGAGTGATTCACCTGATTGTGAGTGGTAAATCGCTCCGCCTTTTAGGTAACCACCGATTGGAACTCTAACAACCATTGGGCATTTAAAATCCCCACCTGAGCGGTAACGAAGTGTCGCCATTTCGTTTTTAAGTTGCATATAAGCAGTCCAGATATAATCGAAAAATTGAATTTCAACGACTGGCTTAATCCCGCGGATGGCCATACCAATCGCGCGTCCAATAATATTAGCTTCAGCAAGAGGTGAGTTAAAAACTTGTCCATCTTTTGACTCACGTTGAACGTTGGCCGTTAATTTAAAAACTCCGCCTTTACCTTTTAGTTCAGGATTGTTTAAGCGCTCTTTATCAAAAAAGTCAGCAACATCTTCACCAAACATTCGAAGCATTGGGTTTTTTGCAAATTCAGTACGCAAAACTTTATTGATAGATCCGGCCATCGGCACGTCATCTTTTCCAGTGAAGTTTGGTGTTTTATCAAATTGAGGACCAGTCATGTCTACATCGTGTGAGTACATATGGTCAGCAACCGTCGAAAGTGCAGGCCATTCAGTAGAAACAGCTTTATCCATTGCGACTTTCACTTCTGTCGTAATTTTCTTAAGTAGTTCTTCTCTTTCTTTTTCAGTAATAACTTTTGCTTCAATCAGAAACTCTGGGTAAGAATAAAACACATCGCGCTTTCCTTCTTCTGCCAGTTCAGCTTTCGTTCTATACATTCCATGATCGTCTGAGAGCGAGTGAGAGTATGGACGAGTAACAGTTGCATGAACCAGAGCTGGCTTACGATTTTTTCTAATAAACTTTGTTGCTTCAGTCATTGTTGCAAAAGACTCGATCGGGCAACATCCATCACAATTAAAAATTTTAATCCCTGGAAAATTTGCTAACGTTTTTGAAATTGATCCACCTGGGTACTGAACATCAGTAGGAGTAGAAATGGCAAAACCATTATCTTCAACCATAAAAAGAACAGGTAAGCTATTTACGCAAGCAGTAGTTAATCCTTCCCAGAATTCACCTTGGGCCATTGTACCGTCACCAGTTGAGACGTAAATAATCTCATCGTCGTGATAAAGTCCCGAGGTGTCTATATTATATTCTTTTTGTAATTTTTTATACCAAAGTCCCGCTTCGGCCAGACCACATGCTTGAAGAAACTGAGTTCCTGTACAAGATGATTTATTTACAATATTTAATTTTTTATTTCCCCAGTGTGCAGGCATCATGCGTCCGTGTGAAGCAGTGTCACCAATGTTTCCATTTGCCTGACAAAGCATTTCATAAGGAGTGACTCCAAGACCAAGGCACAAAGCACGGTCGCGGTAATAACCCAAAAACCAATCGTGTGTTGGTTTTAAAACACGAGTAGCAGCAGTTAAAATTCCTTCGTGACCAGCGCTTGAAATTTGAAAAAATGCTTTTGATTGCTTCTTCATAGAAATTTCAGCGTCATCTACTTTTCTTGACGTATAAATATTTGAGAGCATCTCGAGCAGTTCTTTTTTCCCAAGATTATATTTTTGAGCCAGCTCTAATTTTTTAGAAACGGCTGAGTTTTTTGAGGGAGATACTTTTAATTTAGATGTCTTTTTCAACATAGATTCCTTCTTAACAAATAATATTCGAGTGCCTACTCTACCTAAGGGGTTCTAAATTGTCTAAATTTCTCCAATGAAAAGCGAGCAGAAAAACGCTCAGCGAAAAACTAAAAACCGGAAGAAATAGAAAGGGCGAAACGGCGGTCTTCATGACCTCTAAAACTCGAGGAGCTTGTATCAACGGCGTATGTTGTGAGGTCAAATTCCAATTTTCTCGATTTAATACCGAGTCCAGCTGAACCAAATCCATCTCCATAACCAAATCTTATAAAGAAGACGCGAGAAAAATCAAACTCTGCTCCAATAAGAATTTTTCTCTTAGAGGTTACTCCGGTGTAAGCACCACTCAAATCTTTATAATTCACTTCGAGATGAACGCGTGTACTGGTTCCAATTTGAGGAGTGATTGAAAATCCAACATCGTAACCTCTAGGAATTTTAGCAGGAACTCCCGCCCCACCACTGCCTCCTGAAAATCCTTTGTTGAAAGCATTGTGTATATTTACGGCAAAAGTTGGCAAAAAGGTGAAAGGCAGCGTGATTTTTGATCCAGCTGTTACCATTGCCGCCATGCCTTTTTGATAAGCAGAACTGGGAAGATTAATCGCAACGTTGGGATTGGCGGTTGCAATAACTTCTCTTCTGATTAGAAAAAGGGCAGAAGCCCCCGCCTTAAAAATCCCACCAAACAATGACATATTTAATGCGCCATAAGGACCCTGATCTAAACGATCTGCATACTCGAAACCTGTTACACTAGTTGTGCTTGTCACAATCGCACGAGTTTTTTTTGAGAACAAATATCCCGCACTAAAATAACGAGACGTGAAATTAGGGAGGGCATGAAAACTAGAGTGAGCAATGGTGCCCGGATTTTTTAATAATATTTGCCTGTTACCATCGAGTGAAAAAGCTTTGCTGGTGTTACCAAGAGCACTACCCAATCTCCCCCCCGTTGCCGCTTGAATCAAACCTTTATTTAATTCAAGATGAAAATTAGAGAAGTGCAAATGAGGATAGCGAACAGTTCCAAGGCCGGCGGGATTATAAAAAACAGCTGAGGCATCATCAACTTTTGCGATGAAAGCATTCCCCATGGCGAGTGCTCGTGCTGAAGTTGCCAGTTCCGGAAATACAGCATCTTCAAAGGTGATGGCCTTAGATGACAAGGAGAAGAAAATAAGTGTGAGCAGCAAGAGACACTTCATTCACTTATCTTAAATTTTATCCGATCATTTAGATAGCTTGGGTAAAAAAAGCCCTCTCAATAGAGGGCTTTTAAAATTATATTTAGTTTGAATTATTGGCGAGATTTTCTTCCAGGGAAACGGTGGCTTACATTACCTAAGTACTTACCTTTAATATTCTTAATAGAAGCAATTCTTTGCTCTGCCATTAAATCTGTTGCCTTATAAACAGGAATATTTTGCTCATCAGAAAGTTTGAAAATCTCAAGAGTTGTATCGTAAATTTTATCAACCATTTTAGTCGCTTTTTCTGCCGACCATCCTTCGAATTCAATTGATACGTTCATTACACCGCCAGCATTAACCAAATAATCGGGTGCGTACAAAATTCCTTTTTCTTTTAACATATCACCGTGACGATTTTCAGCTAATTGGTTATTAGCTGAACCACAAACAATTTTAACTTTTAGTCGGTCAATTGTTTGATCATTAACCGTTGCCCCTAAAGCACACGGAGCATAGATATCAGCTTTCATCTCGTAAATATCATTTGGAGAAACAAACTCAGCGTTGGGAACGATTTCTTTAAAGCGAGCAACGTTTGCTGCGTTGATATCAGTGACAAAAACTTTTGCCCCCGAATCAAATAAATATTTTCCAAGGTGGCATCCAACAGAGCCTGCTCCTTGAAGAGCAACAACTTTACCTTTAAGAGAACGGTCACCGAAAACTTTTAAACAGCTTGCTTCCATTCCGCGGAATACTCCACGAGCAGTCCAAGGAGAAGGATTTCCAGAGCCACCGTTAATTTCAGCAACACCAGTAACGTTGCTGGTTTCAGCGAAGATATATTCCATATCATCAACCGTAGTATTTACGTCTTCTGCTGTGATGTATCTTCCGTTTAACGACTCGACAAAGCGGCCATAAGATCTAAAAAGTGCTTCTGATTTATCTTTTGTAGGATCTCCCATGATAACGGCTTTACCGCCACCAAGATTTAATCCAGAAATAGCATTTTTGTATGTCATTCCACGAGAAAGACGAAGAGCATCTTCTATAGCTTCATCAATGCTTTTGTAGTTCCACATACGAGTTCCGCCAAGAGCGGGGCCCAATGTTGTATTGTGAATGGCAATAATCGCTTTTAAGTTACAAGAAGGATCACAGAAGAAAACAACTTCTTCATGTCCCATTGAATACAATTTTTCGAAGGTAAACATTTCATTCCTCACTTTTGAGTTGGATAATTTTGCATCGTGTTTTACAATTTTAAAAAAGATAATATTCGTTGAAGGATAAAATAAATATGCCCACCGTGTTAGTTCAGGCTAAATCGCCCAATGAAAATGAGCAAAAATTTGAAGTCGAGCAGGGACAAATTATATTCGATGAGTTAGAGCGTCAGGGCCTTGTATTACCCCACGGCTGCCTCGCCGGTTCATGTGGTTCTTGTCGCATTGAAATTTTGGAAGGAGCTGAAAAGCTGTCTCCTTTAGGGGCCGTAGAGGCAGATACTATCGATTCTATTAAAAAAACTTATTGTGAAACTGACCGCGCTGAGCTGGTCATAAACAAAAATATCAGATTATCGTGTAGGGCCAAAGTTCTAGGCGATATCAAAATATCCGTCCTAAAATAGGAAGTGTCCGCTTGCGCGGACACTTCAGAAAGAAAATTTATGTCACATAGTATTTATTCGAACGCACCGTCTCGTGATTAATTCTTCTTTTTTGAATTTGAGCTTTAATCGCTCTTAATGCTTTACTAAAGCTTTTGTAAAGAAACATATCTTCTTTTTTAGCAAAGTAAGTTCTTTGCTTCGTGTCCAATCGTATATACGTACTGAAAGTCCCAATTGGATCCTCTTTCACGTCGATTTCAACGTGCGAATGCTTCGGCGCAATTTTTTGAATTTCGCTGACTGCTTCTTGAACCATTTCTTGGGTATTGAAAGTTTTCATTTGTCTTCCTCCATGGTTGACTGGACTCTAGATAGTCCTTTGAATCTTTACTGAATCTTTACTTTTTACAAGACAAAAAATAAATTCCAACAATGCATTGAATTCATTTTTTCTCTTAATTTATTGTACGCTTTGATTTGATTGAATAATCTATGATAAAAACGAACTTTCGATTCGCTTTTTTCGACGTATCAGCATATTGATTTCGTCAGCAGAATCCACTGCTGTATCCCAGGCAGTATAAATTTGTTTTTTTACATTGGCGCGCAAGTCTCCTGCGACATAGAGACCATCAACTGACGTTTTTCCTTTGGCATCGGTGATTACAAAACCTCTCTGATCAATATTCGCTTCAAGCATTTTTGCCAATTCGTTATAAACGATCATGCCAAGACCGACGAAAGCATAATCTGCATAAATAGTGTGATTCGTTGTTTTAAATGATTCTAGTTTTTTGTTTTTGGCATCCCCTATAATGCCTTCAATTTTTTCAGTCACAATTTTAAATCCGTAGCGATTCATTAAATCTGTCGCCTCTTGATCAAACTGAGCTTCTTCGCCATTAGTGAGAACTGTCATCAAGGGCACGTCATAGCGCTCGTGAAGCATGATCCCGACCCAAGCCGCTCCCGTTGTATGCCCAAGAATCGCAACCTTTTTACCAAGGACATGATGGCCATCACAACGTAAACAGTAATCTACCAATTGAATATTTGCGTACTGAAAAATAGGATTTATCGATCCATTAATATGAGGCTGAACATCCATCACACCTGTGCAAAGGATAACGTAACGGGCTTTATATTGAAATTCCTTGTCGTCAACCAGAGTAAAAATTCCATCTGCTGCTTTGCTAATTTTAATAATACCGCGATTTTTTTGCCAGTTAAATTTACTAGAGAATGGACCTTGGGCCAACCAATCGAGAGAGATTTTATTGGGCTCTTCAATTCCTTTTTTATAACTGAGATGGGCCGGCATATTTTCAACTGCCGATACCCAAAAAGCGCGCGAGCGTTTTTTATTGAGAGGGGTTCCTGGAAATAAAAGACATTCATCATTATTGAGAACAGTGCGAATAGCAGCCATTACTCCCGCAGAGCCACCACCGATAACAGCGACATCATATATTTTCAAAATAGTATTTCCTGAATTTTATTTTTCTGAATAATCTTTATTATGAACTTGTTGAGAAGCTTCAAAGTCACTTTGCTCAACGAGTTCAGCATGATGTCTTTTTGAGAAAATATGTTTTTCTCCACCTACATCTTTAATGCGCACTTGTTTTACCACATGGTCTTCCACCACTTCAAGATCAAAAGATAACCCTTCCCAGACTATCATTTGATCCTGCTCAGGGAATGTATTCCCAAGCATATCTAATAAAAATCCAGAGAGTGTTGAATAGTTATCATTAAGCGGAATTTTAATATCGTAGTCACTATGGAGTTCTCGCAAGGAAATATCTCCATCAACTACAATTCCATCTTGTAAATTAGCTTCTTCCAGATGTTTTTCATTTTCTTCGACATCGTCGTGCTCATCATTAATTTCGCCAAAAATTTCTTCTATAATATCTTCCAAGGTAACAATTCCGACGACTGTTCCGTTTTCATCTTTAACTAAGGCCAGATGAACTTTTTTGCGATTCATATGATCAAAGACTGATTGAATTTTCATATGTTCGTAAACAAAGAACGGTGGCTTTAACAATTTCTCAATTTTAAAATTAGCTTTTTCTTCCTCACTCACAAAAGCTAAATCTTTAATGTGAAGAAAGCCTACTATATTTTCCAAATCTCCATTACAAACTGGATAGCGGCTATTCCCTGTTTCACGAGCATAGGCCATCATCTCGAGAAAACTCCATTTAGCCTGAATATAATTAACTCTCATTCGAGAAATCATAATGTCCTTAACTTTAATCATAGGGAATTCTAGGATCGATGAGAGCAAATCAATTTGCTTAGAGTCCATCGTTTTTTCTTTCTCAGCTTTACTGATCATGAATTCGATATCGTCTTTGGTTACCATTCGTCCGCTAACCTCAGCGTTGTCTCCGAGAATGGTGTTGATAAACCAAACGATAGATTTAATCGCAGGGTATAAAAGATAGAATAAAATTTGAAGAGTTCTAATGGCAATCACTGAAAATTTCTCAGCGTGATTTCGTCCAACTGTTTTGGGTAGGATTTCACCAAAAATAATAATAATGACAGTCGTTGCTCCAAGAGCAAGACCTACAATATTACTTCCAGTGTAAGCAGCAGTGAGCGAAGTGGTCAATGCACCCGCTAAAATATTCGCGATACTATTCCCGACTAGAATTGTTGAGAGAAGCTCTGAAGGGCGTAGGATCATGAAGGCCATCGCCTTTCCCTTAGGTCCACCTTCTTCGATTAACTGGCGAGCACGATCCGCCCCGATAGAAAGCAGGGCCGCTTCAGCTGCTGAAAAAAATGCAGTTGTGACAAAGCAGATGAAGAGAAAAAAAAGCTCAAGTGAAACATTTGAAATAGATAACGGGGGTTCTATGAATAGGTCCTTGTTTAGTTATATGAAAAAAACATAACATTTTAATCACTTGGATATTTTACTCCTTTGTCTGATTTTTGTCCAATCGTTACCTGTAATCAAATAGATAGCTATCGCTGTATTAGTGATTTAAAGAATATTGAAAAACTTTCAAATTGCATCACCAAATAAATTGAACTTAGTGACCTAGCAGTTCCAATAAAAAAACCAACATCTGCCTAATGTTTAGCCAGCTCTCTTCTAATAAACCACTAATACTTAATCATGCTATTTGGTGCACTTCTTGCTTTATCTAAGTCTATTTAGGAAATAGATAATTACGGAGCTTGAATATGTTTCAACGATCACACTTCGCCTTGTTCATAATCGCCACGGCCATTTCTAGTTGTGGGGGAAAAAAAGCAGCTCCAGTGACTGAACAAATAAGTAATCAATACGCGCTTGCGCCATTTTCTGATGTGAATAACAAAAGCACATTGAATCTCGATTTATTAAAAACCCTGCCAAGAGTCCTGGACCTTAAAGACAATATGACCTCTGTTAAGGATCAAGATGAGCGTGGAACCTGTTCGTTTTTTTCTTCGATTGCTTTAGTTGAAGCAGCGATAAAAAAGAAAATGAAAGTCGAGGTAAACCTCTCGGAAGAGTATATGAACAATGCCGTAAAATCTGGCGGCATCTCTGCTCATGATGAAGGATCATATCCGGAAAATAACTTAAACTACGTGAGCAAGAAAAAAGCTGGTTTTCTCCTGGAGCGCGACTGGCCTTATCAGCCGTCATGGTTTGGTCAAAAAACTCCATGCGCAGAAAACACAGCTGCCGATAAAAAAGCTTCGGAAAAATGTTTTGCCCACAACTCTCCACCTGAATCAGTGCTGGCAAAAAAAATAGCTACTGATAATTTTGATTTTTTATACTTGAAAGCAGATACCACTAACGAAATAATCGAAGTTCTGGCGGAATATAAACTACCGATGACCATGACAGTACCTGTAAATGATCGTGGCTGGCCAAATGATGGCAACGTTCAATTTGACGAAGAAATGAGAGCTGAATGTATTAAAACTCCATCCATCTGTGGTTTCCATTCAATTGTAATAACCGGTTATGATCTGGATAAAAAAATTTTCTTTTTTAAAAATAGCTGGAGCAAAGCCTGGGGCCAACAAGGATATGGAACAATTCCTTTTGACGTTGTTGATAGACACGTAAAGCAGTCATCAGTTTTGGTTGAATTAAATGAAGACATAGTCCTTCCTGCTGACTATCAAAATGATCCTATTCGCTTTAGCGATTTCGCAGTTACTTCAACAGAACTCGCAGACCATACAGTGGAAGTGAAAGCTCTAGGGAAATTTGAAGATATTGGTTTTCATGCACTCAGCACAACCTCTACTTTGATAAAAAGAAAACCGACCACTGCACTCAATGCAATTATAACTGATGACAATAGTGAGGTCATTGAGCTCAACGAAAAAGAGCAAACAAAATACGATCGTAAAGTGGTTTCTAAATTTCATATTTTATGGCAAGACACAGAAGCCAACAACTTAGTCTGGAGTCGTGAAGCGCCAGAAGTCATAACGATTGCTCCCGAGCTTATGCAGATACCAACTGTTCAAAGCTTAGAGTATGCGGACTGGCCTAACCTAATGATAAGAACCTCAGTCTATGTTTATACAGATGATTCAAAATATAAAATTTTAAAAAGAGTTTATCATCCGTTAGATTATTAATGAATTGGACTTGGTCAAAAAACTTAGTGATCTAGCGGTTTGCCATCAAAATCGTGGTCAGAGTAAACAATTCGGTCGTGCATCTCGTGGTCGAACCCATGTATCTCGCTAATATTTTTCACGTTGCGAAAAATGGCATCGCACTTATAACAAATAGCAATTTGATTGAGCCGGCGGAATAAGAAAAAATCCACGGCATAAAGAACGATAAAGGTACTTAAATACCATTGCGGTCCCATCCCCTGCCAAAGCATAATAGTTGAGATAACGGCAGCAATCACAAAAAAAATGACACCGAGTTTGCGATTAAAATCTTTTTGTGAATAAAAATCTTTTCGAGCACATTCCGGACAGTTTTTCAAAACGCCTTCAACGTGATTTTGATCAAAATGTACAACTTGTTCATGCTGACAAACTTCACACTTTACCTTGTCTGCTTCCAAAGAGGGATAAACGTTAATTCCTGAGCCACAATTTTTACAGGTAAAATGTGCTGTCATCATATATATAATCCCAAATTAAAAAAAATATAAGTTGAAACCAGCTCGCCAATAAAAACAAAAAAAGTCATGGCATACAAGATGCCGGTTGAGCTTTGAATAGATCTCATTGTTACGAGTTTCCAATTAAAAAGACTCATTCCTAAAATAACAATATAGCCAAATGACATCCTCATCGTCAGGAGTAACCAGTTAAAGGCGTATCCCGCTCCGAGATTTGTCTGCTGATCGAAAAAATCAAAATGCTTATATGTACTCATTAAGCTGAGCGTGATTTTGAGAGCTAAAATAATCCATAAAACAACTGCTGCAATCTTAAGTGGCTGTTCACTGAGTTTTGGTACAACTAAATACCAATGACCTAGCAGCATAGAATATAAAATAATTCCCAATAACAAAGCTGATGATAATAGAAATAAAGCATTCAGCAGAACGGGAGAAAAAAGAGCAATATGATAGCCCAAGGCAAGTACGGTTACTGCGTATAATATCCACATAAACAAAGATTTATCATCTTTGTGAAAAAGTGTTGTTGCAACTAAGGCCGAAAGAGAAATTAATTTTAAATAAAGAGGAAAATTAAAAAGAGAATCGCTAGATAAAAAACCGATAATCAAAGACATCACTAAAGAACCAATAGAAACGTTGGTTAACAATTTGATAAAACCATTTCCAGTTAATCGAGAAGAGGCAATGGGAGAAAAAAGCGTTAGGGTCCACGCGACTGAAATAAGAAAAAATTCTGCAATTTTAAATATTGAAGTCATATTTGCCATAAAGAGCCAATCATTCCTGCATTATAATGAGACTGTAGATATACCGCTAAATCATCGAGAATGACATGATTAATAGGGGGAATTTTCCCTTCAAATGGAGTCGACTTCTGTTCATAGGTTATTTCCAACCATTGCCCTTTTTCATGCGGCAATTGGTCGAAATTCGATAAAAAAACAAATAAACAAATATTCTTCGTTTCATGACTGTAATCTTGATATTTAAATAAAACTACAGGGGAGTCTATTGGAATAACAACCCCAACCTCTTCCAAAACTTCGCGTCTGGCAGCACTTTCAGGTGTTTCACCATCTTCAATCTTTCCACCGGGAAATTCCAAGAGTCCAAACAAGGGGCCCTCTTCAAGCCGCACCTGAACCCATACCTTGAAGCTATTGGCGTTTATTTCCTTTAAAAAAAGAGCTACAGAAACAATGATGTTTTTTTTCGTCATATAATTTGATACTAACACGCTCAATGAATAATTTCGATGTGTTTCCTAAAAAATCACTGCTGTTTGCTCCGATGGAAGGCATCACCGATGAACCTTATCGAATCGCAATGCTAAAAACTTTTCCTGAATGGGATCAGTTTTTTACTGATTTTTTACGTGTGCCTACTGTCGGAAAAATAAATGAAAAAATGATCATGGAGCACTACGGCCCAAGAATTTACGCCAATGAATCTTGGCGGAAGAAAAATTCATTTCAAATTCTCACGACTCCTCGTGCTCAAACACTTTTGGTCACAGAAATCCTGGAATCGATGAAGATGCATCATCTTGATCTTAATCTTGGATGCCCTTCAAAAAAAGTAAACTCACATCTTGGTGGAGCGTATTTACTCTCTGATCACAAGGCCCTCCGAACTGTACTTCAAACAATCAGAAATAATTTCACAGGGCGTTTTACTGTTAAAATGAGAATCGGCTATCGAGATGATATTAATTTTTCAGATACCCTGAAATTGATTCAAGATGAGGGCGTTGAGGCCATCACTCTTCACGCCCGCACTCGTGATCAACTCTACAAGGGAGTGGCGGATTGGAATTATATTGCCAAGGCGGTAAGCGAAGTAAAAATTCCTTTAATCGGCAACGGTGATATTTGGATCGTTGAAGATATCGAGAAAATATTTCAGGAAACAAAATGCCACTCTGTTATGTTTGGAAGAAGTGCCCTGAAAACTCCGTGGCTAGCAAAGCTCTATAAAGAATATATAGACGAAGGCGGTCATATTGATGAAACCTTTCTTTTATTTGAGCGCAAAAAATATCTCGATCAGTATTTTGATGCCCTTTTAGTTGAATACCGTGAAATTGGCTGGGCCGATAATTTAATTCTTAAAAGATTCAAATCTTTTTCCAGGAATCTATTTGATGATTATGAGAATTTTGAAACTATTCGTGGAAATTTTCTGCGCTCGGAATCGCTGGCGGAATTTCAGAATCGCCTGGCTGTTTTGAAGTAGATTTTGAAAGAGATTTTTTAGATAATAAATAATGAGTAGCCTCAAAACACACCGACCCCAAGAGAGTGAAGAGAATATTTCCACTTCCGCCTACCACCAGTAAAATCGCCGTGAATAACAATGGTGAAATAGCGCGAATAATCGAAGGTCCAAAAGGAACTTTCTTAATTTTGATAAAAAGTTGCAGGTAATAATTTGTTCTCACCACGACATTGATAAAAGAGAAACGCTGCTTTTTCGTGAGCATTTTTTCTTTAAGACCTGGAGTGAGAAGGGTAAAATGCCAAACATAAGACGTCATAAAAAAGAGTGCATTTATCCATTCAAGATTAAAAATTGAAAAGATCGACCAACAAATAAAAAAACTGATCATCGAGATTAAATAATACCGGGCAAGTATTGATAAGCTCCCCCAAATATTTTTCACTTAAGAACTCCCCTTTTATGCAGGAAAACCAGCTCGGGAAATTGCATATGAGAAGGGCTGTTTGCTACCATTTGAAAAACGTGCATAAAATCACTCATTGACATCATTTGATCACGTGGAAGATCTTCTTCGCTCTCATCCCAAATCGGTGTAAGGATCGCTCCTGGCATCAGGGTTGAAAAGCGGACATTTAAATGTTCCCACTCCTCCCGAAGAGACTCAATCATTCCGTTGAGAGCAAATTTTGAAGCACTATAAGCTGAAATATTGGCCAGTCCTTTTTTAGAAGCAATAGAGGAAACCGTTATAATATGGGTTTCGTCTTCTACTAAAAAGTCACTTGCATGTTTTAAAATATGAAATGCACCGACAACATTTGTTGAAAAGTGATCACTGAACTCTTTGGTCGATGTTTCGACTAAAGGAGACATTTCAAAAATTCCAGCATTCAAAATAATCAAGTGAAGTGCATCTGTGTGACCTGCGACTAGTTCATACATTTCTTCTACGGCACCTTCTTCACGAATGTCGCAGAGGATATCAATAAAGTTAGGGTGGTCTAGAATGGTTCCACGGCGGCTTATGCCGATAACAGTAAGCCCTTCTTCCAATAAGAATTGGGCCATTTCATATCCGAGACCCGATGAGGTCCCGGTGATTAATGCGTATTCGTTACTTCGCAATCCCTACTGCCTTTGTTTCTCTAAGAACTGTAATTTTAATAGTTCCTGGATATGACATTTCTTCTTCGATCTTTTTAGCGATATCGCGAGAAAGCAATACGGTCTCTTCATCACTTACACGATCGTTTTCTACGAAGACTCTAACTTCACGTCCACCTGAAATGGCGTAAGATTTAGAGACACCTTCAAATGAATTTACGATTTCTTCGATGTCAGTTAAGCGAGATACATATGATTCCATCATGGCCTTGCGGGCCCCTGGACGAGCTCCTGAAAGCGCATCGGCAGCTGCTACTAAGTGAGCTAAAACTGATTCTGGTTTTTCGTCATCATGGTGAGCTCTGATGGCATGAACGATATCTGGTGACTCTCCGTATTTTTTAGCAAAGTCAGCGCCGACAACAGCGTGTGAACCTTCGGCAGAAGCATCAATAACTTTTCCGATATCATGTAAAAGACCAGCACGACGAGCCTGTTTAACATTGAGACCAAGTTCAGCGGCCATCGCACCACAAATAAATGCAGCTTCAATTGCATGCTGGTATTGGTTTTGAGTGTATGAAGTTCTCCACTGAAGAGCACCGATCAATTTTAGGATTTCCGGATGGATTCCGTGAACTCCAATTTCCATCTGGGCTTTTTCACCAAGATCGCGAAGTTGGCGCTCCATTTCTGCTTTTGATTTATCATGAAATTCTTCAATCTTAGCTGGGTGAATACGTCCATCAGCGATAAGTTTTTGAATAACCATTCTTGCAATTTCTTTTCTTACGACGTTAAAAGAAGAGATAACAACAACTTCTGGAGTATCATCGATAATTAAATCAACACCACAAATTTGCTCGAAAGCTCTAATGTTTCTTCCTTCGCGGCCAATCAAGCGGCCTTTAACGTCATCACTTGGAAGTTCAACTGAGCCGATTGTTTTTTCGCCAACGTATTCACCTGCAAATCTTTGGATGGCAATTCCCACGATTCTTTTTGATTTAGCTTCTGCTTCTTCTTTTGTTTCTTCTTCAAGGCGTCTTAAAATTTTTCCGAAATCAACTCTAGCTTCTTCTTCCATTGCACGAGTCAATTCAACCTTGGCTTCTTCTTTTGTCATCTGGGCAACTTGAGCTAATTTATCATTAAACTCAGTTTGCTTATTTTTCATGCGAAGGGATTCTTCTTCATGAAGTTTTTTTGCGACTTCAAATTCGATTTCTTTTTCTTTTAGAGTTTTGAGTTCTTTTTCGTGATCCTCATTCTTGCGATCGAGGATAGCTTCTTTTTTTGCTATTTCACGCTCTTGATTTTTTACTTCGTTCGTTCTGTTGGCGATTTCGCGGTCGAGTTTTTCTTTTTCTTCGCGAGAAATTTCTTTAGCCTCTTGGCGAGATTTGTATTTTATTTCGTCGGCGTACTTTTTAGCTTTTTCGACAATATCATTGCCCTTAATTTCTTTTTCTTTTATATCTTTTTGTACTTGGGCATTCTTCACCATATAACCGGCGATCACACCGACGATGGCAAAGAGAACGGCGGCCAAGATTACTGCTATATTCATACGAGCTCCTCTTTTAATTTTTCAATTTTTTAATTTTTCAACTTTCTAAAATTCTTATTTATTACTTTGCACGCTTGCAATTTATTATTTTTTCATCAGTTATAATATAATCTAGAGTCACATCGTGTTTTTCAGTAGGTACAGAATCTTCTAGTTGCTCTGAAAAACAAATTCCTATTTTAATTCCATGATATTGACTTAAGTACTTATCGTAGAATCCTTTCCCTCTACCAAGGCGTTCGCCTCTTTCTGTAAAAACTAATCCAGGGATTAAAATCACTCCTGGGATAACTTCGGGAGATTCGAGTGGCGGTCCTAAGATCTCAAAACCAAAATCTTTCTTGATAACTAAGTCGCTCATTCGCGCCATTCTATAAGTCATCACATTATTATCCGTTCCCTTGGCAGGGTACGCCGTTAGCTTTTCTATTTCTTCAGAAAATCCGAGATACCAAAGGGGTTCCTTTGCAATCGGAGCAAAAACACCAATGCTTATTTTGTCTTGAATAACTTTGAGCGAGCTGTTTAGAAAAGCTAAGTTCTTCGAGATTAAAGTACTCTTCTCAGTGAAACTGTTTTCATCGATCAATGAAAGCTTTGCCTTCATTAGTTTTCGAAGAACTTCTTTCGTCATCACTTTCAGCGAGTCGTGGGAGAGACTTCTTCGATGTATTGAAGGGCGTCAGCAGCAGTCGTGCGCAGTAGCCTAATATTTTCGCGATACTCTTTTTCTAAGGCTAATTTTTCACCCGCAAACTTCAGCGCTAATAAAACAGCGATTTGAGGCTGGCTCAACTGAGGTGATTGATTAATTATTTTTAGAGCTTCGGATTGAACAAACCCGACGATATCACTAGGACCAATGCCTGCAAGCTTTTCATCTCTTTTAAGCTTGAGTTTTTGGCCTAATACTTCAAAAGTAGCTTCATCTAAAATTCTGTCTTCTCTTACGTTATTCATTGAATTTAGAGTAAACGATAGAGAAATTTTCGTCAAATAAAATGCCTTGCACTACAGATTGATCTTATATTCCCAATAAGGCTTTTAAGTAGTCATCTATCCGGAAAACATCTAAATCTTCGGCTGTTTCCCCTACTCCGATATAGGCAATAGGAATTTTGAGCTGCTCGACGATCGAAACAGCACTGCCGGCCTTTGAAGATCCATCACATTTAGTAAAAATAAGCCCAGTTAGATCAAGCGCCTTGTGAAACTCCTCAGCTTGGCGAAGAGCATTTTGACCGGTGATTGCGTCAATCACCAATAGAATTTGATGAGGAGCACTGGGGTCGAGTTTTTTCAAAACATTTTTACTTTTCACCAATTCATCCATCAGATTTTCTTTAGTGTGTAATCGCCCTGCTGTGTCGAGAATGCAATAATCGGCATTTTGATTAATTGCCGCTTGAAGAGCATCGTAGCCCACGCCTGAAGGATTACTTCCTTCTTTGGCGCGAATCATGGTTGCACCTGCACGGTCGCACCAAACTTGCAATTGATCCACGGCCGCTGCTCTAAAAGTGTCACATGCTCCGACAACGACATTAGCGCCTTGTGCACGAAGTTTGGTGGCGAGTTTTCCAATCGTGGTAGTTTTACCAGCGCCATTAACTCCTACCACCATAATGACTTTTGTGAGCTTTTTGTCCGATGGATTGAATTGATAAAGACCATGGTCTACTTTGCTTTGGATCGGCTCCATCTTTGCTTTTAAAAAATCAAAAAGAAAATTTTTGAAAGACTCTTCTGACAAATTTCCTTCTTTAGCCTTTTTATGAACTTCAACCATCAATTCTGCAACCGTGGCTGTGCCGATATCTGCTCCATAAAGAAGCTCTTCCAAGGACTCAATTTTGTCCTCATCTAATATACTTAACCCACCTGAAAATAGAGTTGAAAGTTTTCCCCATACTTCCTGGCGTGAGCGAGAAAGACCTTTTTTTAGCCTATCGGTAAAACTGATAACAGTTACCGGAGGGACGGCCAGAGGGATTGGCGGTGAAACAGGCTCTTGGGGAATTTCTGGCCTAATTTGGATTATTGGAGCAGGTCCTGCTTTTTTGACTTCGAGCTTAGCTCTTTTCTTAAACTTAAGAGCCTTTGCCTTATGTCTGAGAAGAAAAAGAGCAATTCCAATAACAACTATGGCGATAAAAATAAATTCAATATTCACGAAACCCTCTTGTGAAATTCTGCGAGCTAAAGGCAGGCATCAAGATAAGTCAAAATGCAGGATTTTTCAACTTGCAGAGGTTGATATTGATAAGATAAAGTGCGCTTTATGCAGGCAGATATAAACATTCGTAAAAATAAATTAAAAGCTCAGTTTGATTTGCTCTGGGCCATACGCACTTTCTTTCAACAAAATAATTTTTTAGATGTAATGACTCCACCTATGGTTAAAAATCCAGGTATGGAAACCCATATTCATCCTTTCCAAGTGATTAGGGCAAGATCAGCGGCCCTGACTCCTTGGTATTTGCAAACTTCTCCCGAATTTCATATGAAAGAACTTCTTTCGTTGGGTTTCAATGATCTCTTTACGATAAATTACTCTTTTCGCGATGAACCTGTGGCCACTGCCCACCGCCCACAGTTTTTAATGCTTGAATGGTACAGGCGAAATGCTCACTACACCCAAATCATGAAAGACTGCGAAGACCTCTTTGCTTTTTCTCTTGATCAATTAGAGCAAAAACAAAATTCGATCGATCTCAATATGAAAAATATTAAATTCGAGCGATCAAGCATCCAGGATCTATTCCTTGAGATGCTCAATATCGACATTCTCGATTTTTTAGATACAAAAGATTTGAAAGAATTAATTGAAAAAAACTTTAAAGACGTTCCCCTCCCATCAATGGGAGAAGTTCTCTCGTGGGATGATTATTATTTCCTGCTCTTCTTAAATAAAATTGAACCACATTTAATTCACCATCCATTTTTACTTTTATATGAATTCCCTCATCACTTAAGTGCCCTTTCTACTTTGAAAAAGGATGATCCGCGAGTGTGTGAAAGATTTGAAATTTATTGCAAAGGTATTGAATTATGCAATTGTTTTAATGAACTTACTGATCTTCCCACTCAAAAAGAGCGATTTAGAATACAAGCAGAAGATAAAAAAGCTCTTTATCATTATGAACTTCCAGAGCCTACAGTGCTATATGAAGCAATGGAGCGAGGTTTGCCGAGGTCTGCTGGAATCGCCCTGGGAGTAGAGCGATTCTTGAAAGTCTTAACAAGTGCCGAAAATCCTTTCTGGGAATAAAATTACATCATCGAATTAAAAGCACCGTGAAGCTTAATCAATGTTTCAGACTTGATATGCTGTAAAGGAACTTGGCTGGCCCAAGATTTATGATTAATCGAAGATGTGTCCTTGCGCACTTTACCTGACCAAAGCGAAGGAAACTTTGATGCTAAATCACTCGACATAACAGCATACCATTTTTCTAAATCTTCGCGATTGTCCCCGTACGCATCGATGATATCCAAAGCCTTATCACCCACTAACCTTTTTAATGAGTAGATATTCATTCCTTTCAAACTTTCTTTGGCGATTTTTTTTCCAATATAACGTCCATAGAAATAGACAGCGAAATCAGCAGCATTACTTTTTACAGGTTTATCGTAATTTTCCATTCCTCCATAAGTCGAATCAAGAACCAAGGCATGATAAACCCCTTCTCGACTTCCCCCTTGAGATAGAATATTCATTAACTTCGCCACTTCATCATCATTGGGTTTTGTCTGTCTGGTTGCTTCGTAAATTTCTTTAATATAGGCATAATGATATTTTGCTTCCTGTTCTGGTTTGAAAATAATCTTGTCTTGCTTTTTATTAAAAACGGCTACGGAGCGAGCATCATCTAATAGTTTAGGTAGAGCTGGTAAAACAACAGAGTTATCAATTTTAACTTCTGGAGCGCTTCCAATTAATTTCGTCGTCCAGCGCTCACCGACTACCTTCATTAGTGTCGAACGCATTTTTTCCGCAAAGGACAATGTCTTTTGATTCGTAGCATCTTGAGCATGTAGAATGTGAAGAGAGAGGGCGAGAACAAAAATCAAAGCTAGTCTCAATGGATACTCCTTAAACTATGTTGCTATAGTCTAAACAGGTTAGCTTTTTTTTAGAAGGGGAAATTTAGGTTAAATATTGTGATAATTAATAAGCTGGAGGTGCAGTTGATTAATTTTTTCGACTGTTAGTGGAAGAATTCTCTCAACTAATTCTGGATTCGATCTCCACTCATCTTTCATCACTTCCAAAGCTCCTTGCAGCGCAGATAAAGAAGAATTTATATCGTGAACCAATACTTGAGCGGAAAGGTCTTTTTCATATATCAGCTTATGCACGTCCTGACTCCCGTGCCTTCAGTTTGTCCAAAATTCTATAAAAAGAATTATTAGATATTTTTAGATCTGACAAAGTTTTGCGAACTTTATCCTCATTAGTTTCGAGAGCAATTTTCAAAATATTAGTTTCCAAATTTTCAATATAAGACTTTAGCCCCAAACGCTTCACTTCTTCCAGATCAAATTTGACCTTTGCTGGTGGCCCTTTGCTTAGTAGAGGTTGCAAATCTTCTGCCGTTACAATTCCACGATCACGAGTTTGAAGTACCTCTATCGTGCGTTCTAGTTCGCGCACATTTCCAGGCCACGAGTATTCTGACATGATCAACTTTGCGCTAGAATCGAAAACAATAAGGCGCTCTCCCTTCTTGATAAAAAACTGAATTAATTTATTAAGATCTTCTTTTCTCGCGCGCAATGATTTCAGCGTTACGTTAAAGCCTTCAATCCTGAAAAAAAAGTCTGCTCTAAACTCACCTTTCTCAATTTTAGTTTTTAGGTCTTCGCAAGTCGCACTTATTAGTCTGAAATCAGAGTGAATACTTTTTTCAGATCCTAGTGGGAAAAAAGATTTTTCTTCGATGGCCTTCAATAATTTTTTCTGAATGGATATTGGCATAGTGGCAATTTCGTCTAAAAATAAAATTCCGCCATCCGCAAGCTCCAACATTCCCTTCTTGGACCTCTGAGCACCAGTGAATGCCCCTTTCTCGTAGCCAAACAATTCTGACTCAATTAAGCTTTCCGATATTTCAGCACAATTCAAATGCACGAAAGCAGATTTTTTACCTAATACTCTTTCCGATAACTGATGAATAAATTTTGCTAAGAATGTTTTCCCCGTGCCACTCTCCCCTGAGATAAAAATTGGTCTTTGCCCCAATAGTGCCTGGTCAATAATCTCTAATTCTTTTACTAATGAAGCATCATCAGTGAGAAAAATATCTTTTAATTCTTGAAGAGTTTTATTTTTATTTATCGCGGAAAAGTATTTTTTAAAAACTAATTCCAGGCTGGTTTTAGTGAAGGGTTTCGCTAGATAGTCGCGACATCCTAGGTGATATGCATTTTCAATTACTCTTTCGTCAACTCGTCCACTAAGTACAACTGTATACGTTTTTTTGTCATTCAATAGTGCTACAATATCCAATCCGGCCAGCTGTGATTCAAGGTCTAAATCGACAAACGCTAAATCAAATTGATTATTTCCGATAAGGGAAATGGCTTCTTCTTTTGATGAAGCTTCACGAACTTCACCTCTAAAATCAAGTCTTGATTTCAAACTCAGGCGTGAAAGCAAGTCGTCTTCTACGATAAGAATTTTGAGAGTCCCGATAGTTTTTGTTTTCATTAAGGCATCCTAGGGAAATTCCTGATTAACTTCAATAACTCCTTGAAAACCCTGTAAAGAATTCTCTGTGCCCAATATTGTCGTCACTTTCAATCCTTAGTAAAAGAGTCAACTGGTAATAACTTTCTGAAATTATTTTGTTTTCTCCTAATACTAAATATTTCCTAAAATTTAACGATAATAGAGATATGAAAAAGTTTAATTTAAAACTCATTACCCCATTAATACTAACCCTTATCCTTCAAGGCTGTATGCCAGATAGCTTGACGAAGTTTAATAAGGATACGCCGAAGAAAACAACGACGGCGGCGGCAGTATCTACAATTCCTGTAGATGCATCTGGGCAACCAATTATTTTAACTTATCCAACTGTTAGCACTTTTAATTTCACTGAAGCGAATTCAACGATTCCTGTTCTGACTAAGGATATGCAAGTTGGGACAATTCAAAAACTAACGTCGGGAATTAGCAATATTACAAATTATGGTTCACTTGCTGATCCCGCTCAAATGGCATATCTCTTTATAAAATGTACTCCTAGTCCTTCTAATTCTGTAAATCTGCCACTTGGTATTACTTTAGATCCTAAGACTTGTATTATTTCAGGTACTCCAACCGTTCCTTATTTTAATACAATTTTAAGTGCCAATTATACATATGCCATTGATCTTTTTTATAAAGGTCCAACATACTCAAGTACAGGAATCGAATCGAAGCTCACTGCCACCATTGATCTTGGAAGCTATAATTTTGATGGGAGCGGCGTGAAAGATACTTTGGTTATAGATTATCCCGCCATAGCGCCAATTGGTTTTTCATACACTGAAAAAATCAACGGTGTTGCTACTGCCGTCACAACAAAAGACCTGGAAGTGGGTACTCCTATTGAATTTGATCCTAAAACCATTGGACAGATTGGGGCACCTGATGGAGTCGGCGGGACACTGAGTAATGCTGTTCGATCAAAATATATATTTTTAAATTGCAAGCCGGATACCTCAGGCCCATTAAGTTCACGCACACCTCCTCCAGGGTTATTGCTAAATCAAGACACTTGTTTAATTACTGGTACTCCTACTGCTGCTTTCACCGATACTACGTTTGGCAATATGGGAGGAATGGTCACTTATAAAATAAACCTTTATTATAAAGGACCGACCTACCTAGGCCCAGGCACCGAAGTAAAAATCACCACAGAATTTAAACTAATGGTCCATGATAAACCAGCTTTAGATCCAGCATCGTGGAGCGCTCCGACTTTGTTAAGCTTTGGACTTCAAGGAGGAACGACATTTTCAAATACTACAAATTTTGAAATCCAAGCGACAACAAAATATGTACCGCAAGTTGATGGAACTTTAATTTCAGCTGCAAAATTCGCCTATAGTTTTATTGATTGTACGCTTGATCCTACAACGCCAACACTCCCTGCTGGAATCTTGCTTACTCCAAGCACTTGTCTGTTATCGGGGCTTCCGTTAGGCCTTCCAGCAACGAACCCAAATGTTTATAAAATTAATATGAAATATAAGGATCCGACTTATACTGGTCCCGGAACGGAGAAAACAATTCAGGGTACTATTACCTTGGGTGTTTATTACAAACCGACTTTGTTAACTTATACTCAACATGACAAATTGCTTTTTAAATTAGACGATACGCTATCCCTCGCAACCAATATTGAGACTAGCCCTTATGACCGCTTAGGCCTCTTAACTTCTTCTGATGGCATTACAGGCGTTATTAAATATATTGATGCCGCTAGTTCTCATGTTGGAGTCGTGAAAGTTATTCCAATCACACTTGTCGATGCAACAGGATTTGTTAAGGATCTTTTTATTTATTCTTCTGGCGGAGCGATTGGGAAAATTGAAAATGTCAGTGGCAATACGGTTTATGTTGAACGCCTCACGCCGGCGTTGAATTTCTCGGCAGCTGAAGGAGTCACTAAGAGTGCTGTTTATCCGGGTGTGTATGCTGGCCCCTCAACAACAACCATTGCTTCAATTGATTCTACTTATGTCTTTGACATGAAAATTAAAAGCTTGGATAACGACGCTCAGTTTTATTCAACAAAATACAATCAAAGCTCAATTACTCGCGTGTATGAAAAAGGCGTGACAATTAATCCCATAAGTCCTATTCCTTCATCTCAAATAAGTGCTCTAGATGGTATAAGCTATAGCATTGCACCTGCCTTGCCTTCTGGGCTAAGTTTCGATACGACCACTGGTAATATCACAGGTCAGTTTACCAATACACTTGCTTCAACATCATTTACCATCACGGCGACTAACCCACTGGGGTCAACTCCATTTGTTATGAACCTAAGTGCGATAGAAGCGCCAAAAGATTTAAGTTATACAACTAGACAATTAATCACAGTGACTAGCAACGCTAGTTTCAATGAAGGTGAATCTCTTTTTCAACCACTAATTCTTCCACTCACAGAGAGTGTGAGGGGACAAATTCTTCGAAAATATAGTACTAATCAGCTAAGTATCTCTACTGTAAATGGACAGTTTCTTGAAGGAGCGAGTATTGATAGTGGTAATGCTTATTACAGTGGAAAAACAACTGTTTTAGCTAATCCAATTTTCTATAATATTGCGCTGACTGTTTCCGATAGTACTTCTTTCGCTGTTAACGGCTATGCTTCGTCTAGTACCAATGCTCTTGGTAGAGTTGTGGCCATAGATACGGTAAGCAATACGCTCTTCATTCAATACCTAAATACAGTTGCGGCACTTAACTCACGATTACTTTTCCAAGAGGGCGACACCATCAGCAGTGGTCTAACTTATTCGGCCAGTGCGGTAACGATTAATCAAGTTGAAGCAGATAATATGAGGCTGACTCTTTCAGCAGTCCCAGCGGCTATGCTCCCAGGGGATGACTTAACAGCGGCGCTTCCTGGTACTCCGACTATAGGGGATCTCGGTGGATACATCCATATGATATCTGGAAGTAATATATACGTGAGTGATATTAGCAGAAGAGCAACTCAACCTCAGTCTTTCAGAAAAACGCAGGTCTTCGACAATGATGAAAATATGCTTGTTAATCGCGGTTCATTCACTGCTGTTGCCCATGATGATTTCGTCATTGCTGAGCGTGGTTCAACAGTTGCGATTAAATCCAATATTTCTCTGGGAACTGGAATTATTTATTCAGCTTCACCAACTCTACCTGCAGGGTTAACACTAAATACTTTAACTGGAGCAATTACAGGTGTTCCAACTCTTGCTACTCCAAGAACAACTTATACGCTCTCTGCTAAAAACCTGGTTAATCAATCACTATTTATTTTTGACTTAGAAGTGAGAGACTTTTTCAAAGTAGGCGAAAATAGCGGAGCATCTTCATTTATTTTCCATAAATATGGTGACAGCAGGGGATCGAGAAAATGCAGTATCAACTCAACCGATATTAAAAATTTCGCGGCCGATACGACGTCAGTCAATTTAGGAGCCCTTGATGTCCGCTGCTTCCTTGATGGTGAAGAAGCAGACTTATACCTTAATAAATTAAAAATGCAGGCCATTGCGGGCGCTGGTGTTTGCGAATATATTCAGATTTATCCTTACTCTTTCTGGCAATATGCTCCGATCAAAACCACTGCACCTTATACTTATACCACTGGATGTAAACCTCCATCAGCAGCACCAACTGCTGATACATTATGTGCCGGTGACTATGCTGGAAATGGACAAGGAGGACCAAATTGTGATGAAGGATCTATTACGGTAACGACTCATACTTGGTCTATGGATACTGCTACGCCGACTCCAGCTTGTACGGTGGATACTCAAACAGTATCCACGATGGCATGTGGTGGTAAAAAAACAAACTGCCTTAGAGGTCCTATCCGTGATATTTTATCAGATAACCAAATTTCAACTGGGGGCCGTTCATTAATTTTTTCTTCTTCAAGCGGTGCAGTACTTTCTTCTACCTACTCCTCACCTATAAGTAATGGAGATGTCACAAATTTAAGAGTGGCAAATGGTTCAATTTATAATAAGTGTTTGTCGACAAACTCAGATGCTAATCTATGGACTGCAAACATGGACGCACTTCCCGATACTGACAATCCATTTGGCAAGGGTGCAAACCCATTCTATGTTGTGAACTGTCTCAATGCAGCTAAAGACATTAAAGCGAGAATAAGAATTGTGGTGAGAGACTGGAACAAGACTTTCAAGATTAAGGATAATATTGATTACGATATTCCTGGAATCGCCATGAATGATCAGATGCTCGTCTTTGGAAAGAGCAATAATGATTTTTCAGATTGGGATGACGATTATATGAATGCTGGCTTAGGAGCAAACAATACAGGAACCTGTGGAGCTCCAACATGGGGCCCTGTTTACCAATTTCCTGGACCTAAGCTTTAATTAATTGAAACAATTTTTCCGACCAAATCATAATCTAAGACTTCGGTGATCTCGACATAAACGAGATCACCGACTTCTACCTTCATGCCGTCTAAATCATTAATGATAACTTTACCATCAATGTCTGGCGCCTGACCTTCGTGACGGCCTTGAATAAGAAGTTCCGTTTCTTCGTGTTCGCCTTCAATTAAAACAGGAATTACTTTACCTAGATACTCAGAGTTGAGCTCGCGAACGATCTCCCTTTGAGTTTCATAAAGACGGTCAAAGCGCTCTTCGATAACGTCTCCTGGAACCTTTGGTTGTAATTTAAATGCGGGTGTCCCATCTTCATCAGAGTATCTAAAAATCCCAAGGTGATTAAAGCGTGCTTTTTTCACGCCTTCTAGAAGAAGTTCGAAATCTTCCTCTGTTTCCCCAGGAAAACCTACGATAATTGATGTTCTTAAAACTACGCTCGGAATTCTGGATCTGATTTTTTCAATGCGTTCATGAATTTTTTCACCAGTGATTTGTCTATTCATGCGTTTAAGCACGTTAGTAGAAAAATGCTGAACTGGCATATCGAGGTACTTGTTAATCTTCTTTGATGTCGCCATTTTCTCAATAACTTCATCAGTAAGTTCATCTGGATAAAAATAAAATAATCTGATCCAATCAACATTCTCAACTGACTCCAGTCCTTCAAGCAGATTGAAGAGTTTGTTATTTTCATCAAGATCCACGCCGTAGTCTGAAAGATCCTGAGAAATAAGGTTGAGCTCGCGTACCCCGGTAGAAGCTAAATTCTTAGCTTCCTGCACGAGAGACTCCACGGACCTTGAACGAAGCTTTCCTCTTAATTTAGGAATAATACAAAAAGTGCAATTGCGGTTACACCCTTCTGAAATTTTAAGCCATGCCATATAAAATGGTGACGTATTTAAACGCGGATCGAATTCGGTGTGAATAAATTTTGGAATTTCTACAAAAGATTTCTGGTTAAGTTTTCCATCATCAAGAGCTTTTAAAAGAAGTGTAATTTTATTGTATTCGCCTGTCCCGATAATCAAATCGGCTTCAGGAATTTCTTGCTCCAATTGCGCTGCATATCTTTGGGCCATACAACCAGAAATAACCAGCGCTTTGCACACACCATTTTCTGGATTTTTGAAATCGGCCATGTCAAGAATAGTATCTACAGATTCTTTTTTTGACGCTTCAATAAATGAACAAGTGTTAACGATAATAACTTCTGCGACGCTTGGCTCAGTGGCGATTGAATATCCATCTAGTCCCAAGTAACCGAGCATAACTTGTGAATCTACAAGGTTTTTGGAACAACCAAGAGAAGTAAAGAACACGGTTTTTTCATTGAAAAGCTTTGATGATAATTCCATTCTTATTAACCTTTGGTAACCATTGATGTCTTCTAAAATATGCAAATTGAATTACCATCTAAATAGTATAAAATCGACGAATAATCAAAGCTCTTGGTGGTAATGTGAAAAAAATTCTACTTAAATGCCTTTTCTCAATCATTCTTTTCTCAAGCTGTTCAACTCAGCAAGTGAGAATAGTGGCGCCCCCCTCACTCAATCGCCTAGAAGTATTAAAAAAATCACTTATTTCTAAGGAAAATAACCAGCTGGTTCAAAACGAGTCAGAAGACCTAGCAAAAGCTTATTTATTGGCAATGATTTCCGAAAAAGAGGGTAACACCAAGCTTGCCTGCAACTTATTCACTGATCTTTCGGAAAATAAAAACCTGGCGATTAAGGAAGCGGCCCTGGTCCATGGCCTTTCAGACTGTGATTTTTCTGAAAGTGAGCTTGATCGCATCTGGAAAAAAACTCCAATTCCAAACTATTTAAAAGAAGCCTATGCAGAACAATCGCTAAAATTAGCAGTGAAAAAAAATCTTCCAGCTTTTGAAGCTCAGTTTTCTTTCGATTTGATTGCCTTTCGACCAATACAGGCTGAAAAAATAAAACTTATCACTAGGGCCATCGAGATTGCTGAAAAGCTAAAAGATGCGGATAAAAGTAAAATCTACAGCGATCGCTTAAAAGAAATTTCGCCGCTATATAATACTGAAATCAACGAGCAAAACATTTATATTATTGCGAGGGACTTCGAAGCCAACCGCAAATTTGATACCGCTCGCTCACTGTACAAGAAAATGATAGATGGCGAATATGGCCTCGATGACAAAGTTAAGGCCTATAATGCTTTTAGAACTTCATACAAGGTCGAACGCGATTTAAAAACTTTTTTGCTAAAAACTTTTGAAATGGAAGAATTTTTAAAAGGTGAAATGAAAAAGAATCCCGAAGATAAAAAGTCTATTGAGCATTGGGTGGATTCAAAAATTGCTCTGGCAAAAGCAGTGTGGACTGAACAGAAAAATCAAGAAGCCAGAAAAATCCTTGACGAACTCATTGCAACGAAATTGGGAAATATCAATCAACTGGCAAGTACACAGCTGACTTACGGGTCTCTATATCAAGAAAGCAAGGAAATGACTTCGGCCTTAAAATGTTTTAAAAATGCTGGAACATTCAAAGTTACAGATCTTGCTCTCAGCGAAAATATCCAATGGGCCATTGTCTGGAACAATTATCTTTTAAAACAAAACAAGAAAGTAGTGGCTTACGTCGATTCATTTGTTAAAAAATCAAACAACCAAAACTTTATCGCAAAACTAAATTACTGGAAGGCAAAAACACTCCAGCGCATGGATAAGACATTAGAAGCCAATGACGTTTTTACTTCTGTGTATACTTCTGATCCATTTGGGTATTACGGAATTATTGCAACGATTGACTTAAATATTCCGTTGTCTCCTCTCTCACCAACCGTTATTAATACTGATCTAACTGGATTCCAAATCCTAGACTGGTTAATTGCAATGGAAGAAAAAACATTTTCTCAAAAATATCTTAAAGAAATAGACTCTCTCTTTAAAACGCCGACAGAGCGCGAAAGGGCCATGTCCCTCTACTCACAAACCGAGTGGTATCAAGGCGGAATGAGGCAGATTTATAATTTCAGAATGAGCAGCCGAAATGCGATGACTGAAAAATATATCAACATTGTTTTTCCTACTCCTTACCGAAGTTCTGTTTTTAGGCTTGGTAACAAATACTCTGTTCCTCAAGAATTGATTTTCGGAATTACCAGACAAGAGTCAGCCTTTGTTCCAAGCGAGCGTTCGTGGGCAGATGCTTTTGGACTGATGCAGATGATTCCTGAAAAAGCCGCTGAGCTCTCCAAAAAGTATGGAATTCCATACCGCGATCATAACGATCTTTATGATCCTGATACAAACCTGGAAATGGGAACAGCTTTGTTAAAAGATTTGCGAGAGAAATTTAATTATAAATTTATCCAATCAGTCGCAGCTTACAATGCCAGTGAAAATGTTATCAAGGTGTGGGAAAAAGAAAGATTCAATGGGAACTATTTCGAATTTATTGAGATGATTCCTTACGAAGAAACTAGAAATTATATCAAATTGGTTTTCAGAAATTATATGACTTACAAAAGAATCACCAGCAAAGAAGAATTTATCATCGATAAAGACTTCTTTGCTAAGCCATTCTAGATAGTTTACTAGTTCGTCTTTTTGGTTTTTGGTGGGGCTACAAAATTAAATTTTTTCGCATCAAAGCTAGGATTCACTTTCAAATCCATAAACCTTAAAGATGTTTTTTTTCCGTCTGGAAATATAAGGTCTATTTTTTTTAGTTCTGAAAAATCTTTATCTTTAGCCGAAGTAAAAGTCAGGATGGCTTCTTTGATCCCGAACTCTTTCGCCGTCTTGGCCTTGAAAGTAATTACATGCATCCCATCACCTGCATTTTTCACATCATAAAGAGAATTTGCCGATAAACCATTTTTTAATGAATCGAAAAATTTGATATAAACACTACTTCCTTCCTGGGCCTTGGACTCAGTAACTTCTCCATCCTCACCTTCAATAAAGGGAGCTCTGTAGTACCATGACTTCACACCATTGCTGACGAAAATAATCTGGCTGGGAGTAGAGGTCTCAAAACGGATATTGCTTGGATACTTATAATCAATCGAGCCTTGTCCTTTTTTAATATTACCTTTCAGGATGCTGATGTATTCCTGTTCAAACTTTGCGGAAAAACCCGACGGCAGAAATTCTGCTCTTGCCACTTGCAGACTTAAACTAAAAAAGACAAACCAAGCTATTTTCACCGAAAGACTCCTTAATATTTTTATTCGTTCTTGAACATTATATTGCCGTAGATGTGATGAAAGCTCAATTTGTGAAAGGTCAAAATGGCCCTAAAACTTTTAATATCCTGTAAGATTATAAATAATCCTGACAAGATCCTCGAATAGTTGACTTGAAGTCTTTCACTTTCATATGGTCTCACCTCGAACAATACTTACTACCAGGAACTTTAAGATGAAAAGTTTAATAATTTTTTTAGCATTGTCTGCTGCTAGCACAATGGCCTCGACAGTTGATAGCCACATATTTCCAATCAATGGAATAGAAACTGAAGAAATTTTTCTACTCAATTCAACTCAAACCAAAACGGCTTATCGCCAAGAAACCGTAGCTCGCACCTGCTTCCGCACTGAGCTTGCGGGTTATAGCAATGCCTGCGATTATTATCCTGAAGTTCGTTGTTATGAAACTAGAGATTCTGCTCGAATTTGTAATTCCGTTCCTATTTACAGATGCCAGATGGTCCCCCAATACAGAGTAGCTCCATATGCGTGTTACCAGACTGTCACAACTCCTTACGAAGTTGTAGATCACCAGGTAGAGGCTAATTTCAATGTAAAAATCGCGCGCGCACCAAAGGAGCCAACAGACCCCACAAGTTGCTTGGTAGAATTCGCAATGGAAGGTGAGGCCCTAAGATCACATGCTGATTGTAGAAAGTATTTAATCCTTTCTACAGAGAAAAAAACAACAGAAGTCGATCGAGCCGGAACTGTTATTCATAACTATAATGTCGATCTAAAACTTTTGGATGCAGAGGCAACTCTTGCGCCCCTTGAAGGTGGAGTAGCTGAAATGCATCTTGAAGGACATACTCTTACTTTCAGAACAGGTGATCTTTCAAGAAACCCAAATTTCAACTTAAAACTTTTTGTTGAAAAAAGACATTTGTTAAAAAGTGATGAAACTCTCATTAATCGCAATATCACTCCTGGCGAATACACGTTTGAAAAAATCAACGAGCGTTTTGGAATTGTAAAAGTAAATCTTGATAAACTATTGGGCGGAATGAATGACAATAAAAAACACGTCATCAAGGTAGGCTTAAATATTAATATTGAGGCAGGAACTCTTCTAAACCTTACTTCTGACTTAAAACGAGACGCGACGATTACCGTGAATAATTTTTAATACAAAATCAGTCAAGTTTCCTTTCATTGACGTGAACACAGCTTCCTCTTAAAATTTAGTGATGGAATCAACTTTTAAGTATTACATAGGCGTCGATGGTGGTGGTAGTGGAACGCGCGTAATCGTCGCAGGCTCAGATGGCCTGCCGAGAGCGACAGCAGAAGGTTCCCCAGCGGCACTCGGACAAGGAATTGAAAAGGCCTGGCGTTCTATTCTCGATACGATAGCACTTGCTTTTGCCAATGGAAAAATTCCGGCCCCCATGCTTTCAGAATGTGCGATTGGCTTAGGACTCTCGGGCGCAAACAATATTATCTGGAAAAACGAATTTTATTTTCGCAATCCTGGTTTTAAAAAAATCATTATCGATACTGATGGATTTACAACTTTGCTTGGTGCTCATTTAGGAGCTCCTGGAGTCATCGTTGCAGTCGGAACTGGAAGCGTTGGAATGGTCTTAAAACCTTCCGGTGAACGACTAAATGTTTCAGGATGGGGATTTCCATCCGGCGATGAAGCAAGTGGAGCATGGCTGGGACTAGCGGCCTGTGCTCTTACTCAAAAAGCGATCGATGGAAGAAGAGCACATTCCACATTGAGTCTAGCAGTCCAAAATTTTTGCGGTAAAACGCCTGATGCTTTTTTAGCTTGGCTTGGGAATGCTAATCAAAATACTTTTGCTCAATTAGCTCCACTTGTATTTCAATGTGCAAATTCAGATAATGAAGCACTTGAACTATTAAAAAAAGCAGGCCTTGAAATCGCTCAAATGGTTAAAACCCTCGATCCAAATTCAGAATTACTGATGTCCATATGTGGTCGCTTGGGAGAAGCTCTTATTCCTTATTTACCTCAAGATATCAAAAATCGAAATCAAAAGGCTAAGGGTGACTCTACTCTCGGGGCGCTACATTTAATATTTTCCATAGCTACAGCACAAAAAACAAAATGAATAAAACACTTCATGGAAATATTTTAGTTAATGGTTCTTTTATCGAAGCTGAGATTGAATTTAGCGATAAAATTCATTCCATTAAAAAATTAGGTCCTGTCAACTCCAAGCTCTCAAAAATTATTCCTGGTTTTATCGATCTTCATGTTCATGGCGGCGGTGGTGCCGATATTATGGAAAATGGAAATGCTGCCGAAACTATTTCTCGTACCCATGCGCGCTTTGGAACAACTAGCTTCTTAGCAACTACTATGACGGCGCCATTCATTGACCTAGAGAAATCATTCCTGGCCATGAAAAAGACTTTTTCCTCTCGAGGTAAAAAAGAAGCCCGTCTCCTGGGTGTACATTTAGAAGGCCCTTTTATCAGCTCGCAAAAACTTGGTGCCCAACCAGACTTTGCAAGAGCTGCCACTTTAAAAGAAATAGAAAAACTAAATATGATAGTTCCAATTAAAACGCTGACACTTGCTCCTGAAGTTTTTAATCATATGGACATTATCAAAGACCTCAGCGCTATGAATATCATGGTTCAAATTGGTCATACCAATGGAAGTTATGAAGACGGAGTAAAGGCCCTTGCCCTTGGTGCAAAAAGTTTTACTCACCTATTTAATGCCATGTCCACATTTCACCATCGCGAGCCAGGTATGGTGGGAGCTGCGCTGGCCCATGCAAATCATGCAGAACTCATTCCTGATCTTTTGCATGTTCACCCCGGAGCGATCAAAGCTGCTCTTAGGTCAATTCCTAATCTTTATTTTGTAACAGACGCAACGTCAGCGACAGGAATGCCAGATGGAGATTATAAATTGGGATCTCACATCGTTCATAAATGTTTGGGTGGGGTAAGACTCAAAGATGGAACACTTGCCGGAAGTGCTCTTACAATGGATCAAGCTCTTCGCAATCTAATAAGTCTTGGACTTAGTATAGCTGAAGCAAGCAAGCGACTTTCTCAAATTCCTGCTGAACTGATTGGTTTAAACGACCGCGGTATAATTAAAGAACAAAATTATTCAGATCTTCTTGTTTTGAATGATGATCTCACATTAAAAGAAATATATATTGAAGGGGAAATGATATGACAACACTGATGCGTGCTGAGGCACTAGAGGCTCCGCGTGTAACTGAAGAACAATTCAGCGAAAATCAGCAAATCCTGGATGAGGTAGCTCAATACTTAAATCAAAGAAATCCATATTCAGTCGTGAGCATTGCTCGAGGAAGTTCAGATCACGCTGCTCAATACTTAAATTATCTGGTGACGGCTAAAATGGGAAAACTCACTACATCACTATCGATGTCAGCTCTTACCCAATATCAAGCCAATCTTGATGTAAGTAGGTCAATTGGTATCGCAATCTCTCAATCGGGCCAAAGTCCGGATGTCGTTAAGCCCATTGAATATATGAAATCTCATAATGCGCCAACATTCGCTCTCGTGAATGACATTCATTCACCACTAGCGAGTGTTTCTGAGTGGACCATTCCTCTGCACGCGGGCCCCGAGAAAGCAGTTGCTGCAACTAAAAGTTTTATTGCTTCATTAACAGCGAGTGCTGGCTTAATTGCTGCTTGGAAAAACGACTTAGAACTTACAAGAGGTCTTCATCATCTACCCGATGATTTATTAAAAGCTCAAAAACTTGATTGGACTTCACCTATTAAGACCCTGAAAGAGGCAAAACGAATCATGGTTGTTGGACGGGGTTATGGACTAGCGCTGGCACTTGAAGCTGCTTTAAAATTAAAAGAGACCTGTTCAATTCAGGCAGAAGCGTTTAGTGCTGCTGAAATTAAGCACGGCCCTCAGGCCTTGATTGAAGAAGGCTATCCCCTTCTTATTTTTGCCAACCGAGGTCCCGCCCTTCTCGGCATGCTAGATCTCGCGGCGGATATGAAAGCTCGTGGAGCAAATGTTATTTTAGCAGCACCTCCATTTGTAAAAGACAAACAACTTGAAATTCAGACAACTCATGCAGAGGAATTAGATATAATCACTGCGATTCAATCATTTTATTTAATGGCTGAAGAGCTTGCGAGAAGTTTAGGATTAAATCCCGATGAACAAAAACATTTATCGAAAGTAACGAAGACGAATTAAAGGCTTAAAAAACCTGCCGGCCTATTCTCTCAGGAGTTCATTTAATAAATTTGTTTTAAAACTTTCAATCGTTTCTTTTTCAGTAAGATCTTTTAAATACTCAATGGTAAGTGTTTCGGCTCCTGCGACCCCCGTAAAAATAACTCCTATTCCTGGAGATTTAAGCATTGTTCCTCTTGCCCAAACACTAATCTCACTCCAGCCTTCGGGGAAATTATAAGAACGAGGAACTCTTCCCGCACTGATTAGCAATGAACTTGAAATTGATTTCGGATCGCGGTCAAATTTTAGATAAACATCTTTCAGCTTTTTTGGACTTAGAACGGAAGAGGCCCAAAGTGTGCCAAAAATAAATTTAGCCGCTTTATCCATTTTGTGTGAATTGATGATGTGCTTTACTTTTCCTAAAAATTTCGAATCGTGAATTTCATCTCTTTTCCCAACAATCCAAACAGTCGTTAAAATATTTTGTAATGAGTAACGGATCTTTAAAAGTGGGCGCAATGTTTTTGGAAGATAAACCATGATTGGAGTTTTATAATCTCCTCGATTCTTTAAACTGGTATCTAGTGCTTTGAAACAGCAATAGGTTAAGTACTCGGTGATGGAAATATCAAATTTCTTGCAAGCTGTACGGATTATATCTTGATCGTTAGTCGACAATTGATGTGTCGTCGAAGTTACAAATCGCTGAGGTTTATCATGGTGATCAATTAATGTTGCCATTTGATACTGGCGCTGTTTGCTTAAAGGACGTAGCTGAGAATAAACATGTCCGAAAAACCATCTCCATCCCATATGCTTCCATAAATCGCGGTAACGAAATACTTTATCAGTCTTAGCTCCTTCGCGAATTTCCAATCCATTCATTGCTCTAAAAATTTCTTCTAATAAATGAAATTGTCCAGCAGCATCACAAAGGGTATGATGAACATTAAAAAGAAGAATGTTTTTTTGCGTGGACGTTTTGCCAATTAAGAATTTAAAAGCAGGAGACTTTGAGAGATCAAATTTTTTCTGACAAAATTGATCAATTGAATTTTGATCTAGTACATCTTCACGAAAATCTATAACTTGCCTAGAATTGAAATCAGCTTGAGCTTTATAGAATCGCTTGAAGTTAAATGCTGTTTCTTCAATATATGACCTAAGAAGAGGAATCTCTTTAATTGCTTTATCAATCGCAATTCTCATATCATCCAAGCGAACATCGCCCTTAAACTCCACCATAATTTGGCTGTTATATGAAACGTATTCCGACTCATGAGCAAGTATAAACTTCTCGAGTGAATTCAAAGGAATTGAATGTTTCTTTCTGCTAAAAATAGACATGCAAAAATGCTAACATGGAACCCATTTCAGCAGCATTTAGTATGTAATTTTTCTATAGAAATTGCATCGGCCCCTATATACTAAGAACTATGACTAACGTACTTGAAAAGCGTAGTACCGTCTTAATAAAGACTCTTAAATTTGCCCTCTGGCCGATGCTTAAGCATCTGTTTCAACTAAAGATTGAAGGCTTGGAAAATATTCCTACCATTGCTCCTTTGCTTTTTGTTTCCAATCACAATATCGGGGCCCTGATAGAGAGCCACTCTTCACTTTTTATCCTTCAAGGTAAGTTAGGCCCAAACTCTACTATCTATGGATTTACTCATCCGAGTATTTTTAAAGTTCCAGGAATAAAGCATTATTTTGAATGGATTGGCGCTGTCCCGGCAACTTATGAAGTAGCCGATGATATATTTAAAAAAGGCCATTCCTTAATGATTTTTCCCGGGGGAAATCGCCAAGCTCTACGGTCAATCTGGAACTTTCGAGATAATCATTTTAGATGGAGCCATGGCTGGGCAAAAATAGCACTCGAGCATAATGTCCCAGTTATTCCTATTACCTTCAAGGGGTCTCATTTTGTGAACCCAGTGCTCTTAAGCGGTGAGTGGGTTTCTAAAATTTTAGTTCTGCCATGGGTGCTGGGAGTAAAATGGACTTCTATTTCGATAGGACAAATTCTCTCTGCCTTATTGAGTTTTTACCTTCTTAAGTCGGTGGGTGCGCCATTGTTCTTAAATATCGCAATCACCTATCTGATATTTGTTCTCACGCCACTTTCAATCGTCTTTCCATGCCCGATTAAAATGAAAATTCATGCGCCATTAACCCCCAAGGATTTTCAGGATCAGGCCAGTTTCGAAGAGGCTGTGGCAAAAATCATGGACAATATTTATTCAAAGTCCTAATTCTTTTAACAGCAGCTCTTTAAAACGCTGAATCGTTTCTACCTTGAAGGCATCTCTCAAATACTCAATGCAAATAAAATCTTTCTGCTTAAAGCTAGTAACCAGCAATCCAATACCGGGAGATCGGTGCATGCTTCCTTTAGCGTAAAGTTTGGTAATTTTCCATTCTTTTGGAAACTGCATTTCAGAAGGAGTTCTCCCGCTGCTTATAAGCAGAGTACAGTCGTGAATTTTTTCTTCTTTAAATTTTAATATTTTTTTTAACTTTGAGAAAGTTTTGAGTTTTACAATAATGCCGGTAAGCAGAAGAGTTTTTTTAACTTCACCTTCTCCGCTCCTAAATTTATAAGTGTCCCGGAATTTCAGGGCAAAATCATCTCTTGAAAAATTCTCACGATTGATCTTCATCCATATAAAACCTAACAAATTCTGATAGGCTCTTATTGCTTTAAACTCGAAGCGCATACTCTTGGTAATATAAAGAACAATTGGTTTTTCGCTCTCACCTCGTTCCAACAATATTTCATGCATGGCCCTGGCACCTATTAAAGAGATATAGGCACTGCTGGAAAGAGCAAGATTACGGGCCTGCGAATCCATTATTTTGCGATCGAGTTCGATCAGCTCCATATCAACTTTGCGACTAATCGGTTCCTGGTCATATAAACGAGCAATTTTAATTTTATTTTTCTTTTTTTCAATTCTAAAAAAATCCCTCACCAGTTTTACCAACCATATTGGCGAAGTTTTAAAAAAATATTTTCTGAACTTATACACATCGTTGAGAGTTCTCGGTTGATAGTTATTTCCATTATAAATATCCAAAAAATCTTTAAGGAAATTGAATTGAGCATGCCCATCGTAAATGGAGTGATGAAAAGAAATAATCATTTTTAGAAATTTATCATTTTCTTTAACTAGCGCCAGGCGTATGGCAATTTCTTCGGAAAAATTAAATTTTTTATCCCAAAAATTTTCCAATTCATTTTCGCTCAAAATACTGATTTGATTTTCAATTAGAATCGAATCATAAGATTTTTGTTGAAAACGACCAGTCTTTTCATCTGGAATAATCCAGGTAAGCGGTTCCACTGAAATTAATTTCTTAAAAGCAGATATGATCTTTGATACATCAATATCACCTTCAAACTCTAACACCAGATGACTGTTAAAATTGATTGATTCACTTTCAAAGGCCAAAATATATCGGTCTTGAAAAGAGAGATCTAAAACTGTTCCAATTTGACGATTGTGCATACTCCACTATAGCATTAGACCATGAAATTGACCACGCCTCCGATTCTTGAGCCGCCATTAATAAAAGGAAAATTTCTTTTTGGGCATCTCATGGCCGCTAAAAAGGAAGGAGTCTATTTTTATACTCGCATGAGTAAGGATCATGGCGATGCTCTAAGGCTAAAATTTGGCCATCAAACCATCTATCTTTTTTTTAATCCAGAACATAACAAAGAAGTTTTAGTTGATAAGCCTGATCAATTTATTAAAGGTGTCCGATACGAGCCACTTCGCTTGTTATTGGGAAACGGTCTTTTAACTTCAACTGGAAAAGATTGGAGCGCTCAAAGAAAAATGCTTAATCCTCTTTTTGGTAAAGAAGGAATGGATATTCTGCTGATTCATATAAACTACATTTCAGAAAAATATAGTAGTCCAAAAATTAATGAAGAAATCAATTGGACCAAGTATATGTTCGAGTACACACTGGAAGTAGCTTTTACTTCTTTTTTTGGCGCCAATTTTTTAGAAGATCAAAAACTCAAATTACTTAAAGCATCTTCTGATTGCATCAGGTTTGTTTCTAAAAGAATGTCTAACATCATTAATCCTCCAATTTATCTTCCCTTAAAAGAACACCGCCAATTTAGAAAATCTTTCCTTTACTTAAAAAAGACAGTGGAAGGAATTTACAATTCTAGATTACAAGATTCTGACTCTCCATCAAACGACATGCTCGATCTTCTCATGAATGCCCATGACTCAGAAAGTGAAAATAAGAAATTAACGAGTGATGAAATCTGGGATCAAATTTTATCTTTTCTTATTGCTGGCCATGAAACTACTGCTCTTACCATGAGTTGGTTTTTTTATCTTTTAGCTCAAAACTCAGAAGTTCAGGAAAAGATCGCACAAGAATGTGAAAAAAATAATTTTCAATTTGAGAACTCACTTTCACTTTCTCAATATCCCTATTTAATGGCCGCTATCAATGAAACGATGAGGCTCTATCCTTCGGGCTGGATCCTGGCCAGAAGTGCGGCAGAGGAAGCAACTATTGGTGGTTTTAGAGTAAAAAAAGGAGGTACAATTGCTGTTTCTCCTCTGATCACTCAAAGAGATCCACGATGGTGGAGCAATCCAGATAAATTTATTCCGGAAAGATTTTTGGAAGGACACGACCTATTTCATCAAGCCCCAAGAAATGCATTTATTCCTTTTAGTATCGGCAAAAGAAATTGTATCGGCTCTCGCTTTGCCCTTCTGGAAATAGCATTGTTTGCCATTCACTTTTTTAAAAATCACCGCGTAAATACAACTCAAACAGATGTCAAAATGAAGGGTTTTGTGACTTTAAAATCAGATAAACATATTCAAATAAAAGTTACAAAAATCTAAGTTTGATAAGGATCGTAAGTATTTTCGAGAGTATTAGGCCAGTAAGCTTTTTCACAATAGCGAGGAGCATAGACCACTTCTAATTTTATGCGGTCTGGATCTTCAAAACAGATAGCATAATAATTATTATCCCCACTTGGACCTTTTTCGTAGAGTACTGGAATATTATTGGCGAGAAGAATCTCTTTGTGAAACTGATCAACTAGATCCTTGGTTTGAGCATAAAAGGCTAAATGATTAAGACCAATTCGTTTGCGGTGATAACCATCTTTTAAATAATTTTCGTCAACCGGACATAATACAATTTTTAAAGTTCCATCTGAATAAGTTGTGTGTTCAGTGCGGGTAACTAGACGCTCCCACCCCAGAGATAAAAGGATGAGATCATAAAAAATAATGCTTTCCCGGTAGTTTGAAACGGAAAGTTCAATATGAGACAGTTTAGTTGTTTTGATTCCCCATTGCCATCTTGGTTTCTCTCCATAACGAAGACAAACTAAGACCAGCCCAACAGCAACTAACGGAAGTGTAGCTAATACAAAAAAATTTTGTTCCGTTTTGGATAATTCCAAAGCTTTTGTTATTATTTTAATTCCTAGAGGAACAGCTAAAAATAAAGCAGTGACTGCCCAGCCTTGCCAGGTGATTGGGGTCCAGCCCCATCCGTAAGTTTTTCTTCTAAACCATAAGTGACTTTTCATGCCGTGCCTTTATCGCTAAATCAAATCTTCATTGATTCCAAAGTAAAATAAACTTCTGGTATTATGTGAAGAAAGATAAAATTGATTTCCTTGAATTGAATAATAAGCGCTATCAATAAAATATCGATTCAGCCTAGCCGCTATATAGCCTTCGCCCTTAAACACCATAAGCCTTTTAATTTTTTGAAATTGAACATATGGCATTAACATTGTGCAATCACCGATAACATCTTCCGAATGAAAAAGGCTCCCGAAGGAGCCTTTTTTAAATTAATTTTAGTGTAATTGAACCGAGACCGCTTTGGAAACCCCTGGCTCTTGCATCGTAACGCCGTAAAGAGTGTCATTGAGCTCCATGGTCTTCTTATTATGAGTAATAAGAATGAACTGTGAGTCTGAACTCATCTCTCTTAAAAGTTCATTAAAGCGTCCTACGTTGGCATCATCAAGTGGAGCGTCTACCTCATCCAGTAAACAGAAAGGGGAAGGCTTAACAAGGAAGATTGAGAATATTAAACTGACGGCAGTCATGGCCTTTTCACCACCCGACATCAAGTTAATATTCTGCATTTTCTTTCCAGGAGGCTGGGCAACAATATCAATTCCGCACTCAGCATCGTTAATATCCCCAACAATTTTAAGGTCAGCGTTTCCACCACCGAAGATAATTGGGAACACTTTCTGGAAGCGCATATTGACTTCATCGTAAGCTGCCTGGAAACGAGCTTTAGATTTCTCGTCGATATGAACAATAGCTTTTTGAAGATCTTCAAGTGAAGACTTAAGTTCAACTTCTTGAACGCGTAGGAAGTCAGCACGAAGTTTTTGACGATCGTAATCTTCAATTGCTTGCCAGTTAATATCGCCTAAGCGGCCAAATTCAAGTTTGTAATTTTTAAGTTTATCATTACATTCTTTAAGATCCTGACCGTAACGACGAGCAAACTCAAAATCTTTTTTCTCAATTTCTTTAAGACCTTCTTCAGACTCAATCCAGAACATCGAATTAACATCTTTAAGTTCTTGGTAGTCAGCTTCACTGTAAGATAAAAATCTTCCAAGTATGTCGCGAAGATCAATTTGGTATTTTTCAAAGATATTGCGAACGTTTTGCTCTTCTTCAATTACATATTGAGAAAGCTTAACGTCAAGCTCTGCAATCTCTCTTTGATTTTTACTAATTGAAGCAGTGATCGTTTTAACTTCATCTTCACGATCTTTCATTGAAAGCAGAAGTTGCCCAAGGCTGTCTTTTAAAAGATTTAAGATGTCTTCTTTATCACTTAAAACTATAGACGTTTCTTTATTGGAAGCTTCCAGTTCTTCTAGCTCATTAATAATCTGATCGATTTCAGTATTGTAATTAGCAACTAAAGTTTTATTGGATTCAAGACGCTGATTTAAACGCTCAATCTGTCCGTTTAAATCTTCAATCTGTGAGTTTAAGCTCTTAAGAGTGGATTCAAATGACCGGGCCTCAACTTGTTTTTGTAAAAGTTCAGCTCTCTCATCTTCGAATGAAGCTTTTTGGATTTCAACTTCTTCTTGAATTTCATCAAAACGAGACGACTTATCCGATAAAGTATTCGTTAATTCATCTTTTTTACGAGATAAAGTTTCTTCAGACTCAATCATATCCAAACGAGACTTTGAAATTTCTTGTTTTCTATTCTTTAAGATTTCAAGGCGTGTAAATCCAGATTCAAAATTAGAAAGCTTGGCATCTAGTGCTGATTTCTTAGCAGAGAACATTGCACGGGCTTCTGCCACTTGATCTCTTAAAACATCAAACTCTGTCTTCTTAGCTTCTAGCGAAGCTCGATCAAGCATTGAACTTGTTTCAAGAGTTTGCACCTCAGCAGAAAGTGCTGCGGTTGTCGTTTTTAATTCTGAAATTAAATTATTGCGGGCAACGAAGCCTTGGGCTTCATCTGATGTTGCCTGAATAGAAATGAGCTTGGCTCCATTGAGGTTAGTTATTTTTCGAGTCCCATTTAAGCTTGCAACTGCCTTAAAACGAATTTCAGCAGAAAGGGAAGACATCACATCACCGCTTAATTCTGTAGCTACAAAATAACCATCTAAGAAAGAAGCCATTTTGCTCTTAAGCTCTGAATTCATTTCAAGAATATCAATCAATGACACAAGATCATCACCGAGAGACATTTTCATGCGCGCAACTGTTTCACTCGAGAGTTTTTCAGTGTTGACCATTTTCAGATAATCAAGATTCTTTTCGTTTTTTTCAATCCAAGAAAACAAATCACTGTCAGCGTCTACTGTGGCCACTAATGTTTCTAAAAATTCAGCCAATAAAAACTGAACAGCCTTCGTGTATTTTTCGTCACACTTAACAAGAGTTCCCAAAAGAGAGAATCCTTCCGCATTTTCTTTCAAGAACGCCGAAATTCCTTCTTTTTTTCCTTCGAGTGAGCGATTTATTTCAATCAATGACTGAAGCTTAGAATCTGACTGAATAAGTGTTTTTGATTTTGCTGCCAAGTTTTGCTCTAACTCTCGAACGACGATTGTCGTTTCATCAATATGAGCACGTAGAACCATTTCTTTTTCTTTTAACTCAATTGACTGCTTTTCAGCAGCGGCAACAGCGTCTCTTTCGCTCACTATTTGAGAATTAACTCCAGAATATTGAGCTTCAAGTGCCTCAATTTCTTTTGTTAAATCTTGTAACTGTGCTGCATATTCTTCCGAACGAGAAGTATTTCTAAAAAGATCTTGGTCGATTTTATTAAAAGCTTCTTTCTCTTTTTCAATTTCTTCTTTCAGGTCGTTAAAGCTTTGAGTTTTAAAATCCAATTCTTCTTTTAAATGCTCTACTCTTTCTTCCAATAAAGCAAAGTCATTGTCTTCTTCGCCTTTCTTCTCCCAAGTATCAAGCTCTGCTTGCAACCCTTCAAGTTTTTCCAATCGTCCGGTTAACTCAAGATTAACTGAAACGATTTCGGCTTCGCGAGTTTCAATTAATTTCTCTTTTTCAGATTGAGTTTTACACAAGTAAACCAAGCGCTCTTCGCTTGCAGCCAGCTCTTTCGAAATAATATTATATTCTTTTTGAAGCTCATCAACCTTGGCAATTTCATCATCTTTTCTAAAACGCTCTTCTTCAAGACCGATTTCAATGACATTTTTACGATTATAAAAGTTTTCGTTTTCTTCAGAGCGAGTATCGACAATACTCTTTCCTTCTTTGAAAGCTTTAAGAAGATCAAATTCTTTATGAGCATGGACTACAAGATCGTATCTTTGAACTTTTTCTTTTAAATCGCGAGCGCGCTCAGCCTTTTCAGCCTGCTTTTCTAGAGCTTTTAAATTTTTCTCAATTTCTTGTTGAAGATCATTCAAACGCGCAAGGTTCTGCTCCGTTTGCTCAATTTTCTTCAAAGACTCTTTCTTTCTAACTTTAAATTTTGTGATCCCAGCAACTTCTTCGATCATTATTCGGCGCTCTTCCGGTTTAGCTTGCACTAATCGGTTGATCTCACCTTGGGCGATAATAGAATAAGATTTTGCTCCAGCTCCAGTATCCATGAAAACTTCTTGGATATCGCGAAGACGACAAGGAACATCGTTAATACGATATTCAGTTTCACCATTGCGATAAAGTTTTCTTGTTAATTGAATTTCTGTTGGAGAACTTACTTGATGACCGATGTGAATATGTTTTCCTTCATCGTTTTCAAGTACTAAAGAAACTTCAGCGAATGCCGCTGGAGTATATTTTGAAGAACCTGCAAAGATAAGATCTTTCATGGTAGCACCACGTAAGTGCTTTGCAGATTGTTCACCCATTACCCAAAAAAGGGCATCAACGACATTGGATTTACCGCAACCGTTTGGGCCTACGATCCCTGTGATTCCTTCATCAAAATGAATAATCGTGCGATCTTTAAAAGATTTAAAGCCTTGGAGAATAAGTCTTTTTAACTTCACAAGCGCGTCCTTTGCTGTGTGTTGTTTATATTGTGTGTGTCTCTGAAAACCACATCAATGTGTCATAATTGATTCGAAGAGTACACGACAAAGTAGCGAGTTAAGAGAATGTAAGAGTGACGTTTTTGAGAGGAGAATTCACTCTATTTGTCTTAAATTCTGACCGGTCTTGATGTTGCATTTACTATAAACACCTTTTGTATTGGCAGGCGAAAATTCTAGGGGATTTGCTTTTTACCTTTTTCGGTCAGGCGGTATTTCTGTAAGCGACTATTTGGTTTGTGGGGGATGGTCATCTCAATAAGGCCATCTTCAAGGAGTGGGTTTAACACTTGTTGCTTAAACTTGGTGCGGTCACTTCTACCTGTAAGTGTCATTAGATCAAGAAGGGTGGTGGCCTCTACGCAGTTTTTCAGTATTTCGACTTAGTGCCGACTTGGTGCCTTTCCTGTTTTTCCTGTTGCACTTCAGTCCTACTCCATACCTTGCAAAGAGTCGTAGTAAGCTCATGGGTAAATTCAGCAGGTTTGTTGTGATTTTCTATGAGTTCATTCTGGGCCGTTTGTACCCCAACTCCGAAACGCTGAACAAAACCTAAAACCTTCATCACTTCGGCGATGTCGGGATTTCTATAATCAGCAAAGCCAGCACGTCCAAAATTTTCAGGAGTCATTCGGCCAAAAAGCCCGCCGCCATTGATAATCTCAATTCTGTCATCAAACCAATAAACCATGATTGCCGAATTTGTTCCCTCATAACTTCTATGCATAACTGCATTTCTAGTTAATTGCTGAAGGGCGGCTAGAGGATATTGGTAATAGCGCTTTCTGTTATCGAAGATTTAATATCAACGACGACCCGATTATGAGAGACCAGTTTTTGATCAAGCTGTTTAATTTGTTTTGCAAGATTTCCATCAATACGAAGTTCTCCTATAAGCCAAAGTTGCTCATTATGCATTACTGGCGCTGATTTTCCCTGCATGATTTAAAATATCTCTATCGTTCAAAGATAAAAAACCTTCAAGTTTTGTAATCCAATCATTCATACTCATAGGGATTCTTCGTCTTGCTTGTCCTTCAGCAAAAACTAAATACTGTTCAACAAGATTGTTTAAAGATAAAAGTTCTTCCTCTTCAAGATAGTTTTTGGCAATGCTCACATCGACTTTACGAACTTTTTCTCCTCGCCATGTGGTAAGGCCCATATTGCTCTTGTTTGAATCAACTCTATCGTAAATAATTTCAGCAGCAGTTTTCTGAGTGATGGCCCAATGAAGTTTATTTTGTACGGTCTTAAAAAAATTGATGACAATGTAAGAAAGCAGCACCGCCTTTAGGCATATCCACTAAGACGTCAAACAGGAAAATCTTGTATGCGTCAGCAATTAAGCGAGTGGGATTAAAATGTTTATGCGAATAAATATTTTTATCAAAAAGGAGTGCTGTTCATGAAGTATTTTATCGGCCTTGATGCCCATTCATCAACATCTACTTTTGCCGTTTTGGACCCAGACGGGCAATGTGTCCTCAGAAAAACAGTAGATACCTCTGAAAACAACCTTTGGAATGTTATTGATTCAATAAATGGCGAGCGTATTCTCACATTCGAAGAGTCAACTATTTCGCAATGGTTGTATATTTCACTCAGGAAAAAGGTCGATCGTTTGTTGGTTTGTAATCCAACTTACGTTGCTAAAAAACCAGGGGCAAAAACTGATTTTAGAGATGCTATACATCTTGCCAATGAGCTTCGTTGCGGACATCTCAGAGAAGTCTATCACGACGACTCACATTGGGTGCAATTAAGAACTTCAGTCAGTGGTTACCTTGATATAGTGTTCAAGAGATAGTGCGCTTTAAAAACCGTTTAAAATCCGTCTTTAGAGCTAATGGGCTCAAGACGGATGAAAACGACTTCTATAAAAACAAAGAGCGAGTCAAAGAATTTAAAAATGACTCTGCACGATTTGTTTGTGAAAATTTATTTCATCAAATCGAATTTCTTGAAGCTGAAAAAATCAAATATCTCGAATGGTTTAAAAATAATCAAAAAAAATATCGTCCTATTAGAAATCTCATGACAATTCCAGGCATCAGTATAATCAGGGCCAATATTATTACGGCGATAGTTTGTCAGCCAGCAAGATTTAAAAATAAACATAACTTTTGGGGTTACTGCATGCTGGTTCGACATATTCAAGAATCTGGTGGGAAAATTTATGGAAACAAAAGAGTCCATGGCCGAAGAGAGTTGCGAGATATTTTCATTGGCGGAGCTGAAAGCGCAATGAGATCTGATTCGACTCTTCGAGATTATTACGAAGCTCTTAGGGCCAAAGGAACTTCTCATAAAGATGCTAAAGTTGCGGTGGCTCGCAAAATAGCATCACTAGCTCTTTCATTATTAAAAAACAACGACACATACAACGATAATTACGAGGAGTATTTAAAGGAAAGAAAACTTTGCTTTATCATCTTTGGAAAAGACTTTTTCTAAAGATTTTTTTAAATCATTTTTTTTATTTTTAATCATGATTAAAAATATCTTATTTAAAATATCATGTCGAAATCAATTCCAAGAAACATCTACGATATGTTGTTTCCTCTAAAAGTCTTTGCAGCTCAATTTCCTGTGCAAGCATTTTTAAATGCGATTTAGAACCAAGTCGTGCGAACAACTGCGAACAAGCTAAAAATAGCTTTGCAAGTAATTTGAATTATAGGGATTTTGAAAAATGGTCGACCTTAATACCCCAGACTCGATCATTTTTCCTCCGAGATCCCTTCCTAGAACTCAATATTCTCAAGGGTTTTCCCTCTAGTCCAGCCGATTTTGGAGGAAAAAAGTAGCGGAGGAAATTTTACGGAGGAAATTCATTTTTTCCTCCGTGTTTTTGGCTTTTTAGGAGCCTTCTTTGAGTTATCTGAGAGGGCCTTTTGGGGCGGATTCTTAGCAACTGGTGCCGCAACCTTCAAAAGCTTATCAAAATCAGACTCAAACAAGCGATCCTGAACGATTCTATATTTTTCAAATTCAGATTCTGCGTGGTTTTTAGCTATTTCAGCACTAATTTTACCTGCATCCTAAAGAACACTTCGATCTGTGAATTCAAGAAAGCGATTAAGACGTATTTCCCAATCTTGCATGGTCATTGGAATATGTCGCTTGGCCATGTCTTCAGCTAAATCAAGATAAGTGCTCACCAGACGCTGAAGTTGTTCCATCTCACCTTGATTTAAATAATTCTTAGCAACGACAACATCAAATTTTTGAATTTTTCCACGGGGCGCATCTGTCCAAGTCGTAAGTCCCATATTTTGTTTTTCTGCGTCAGCACGACTCACAATCATTTCAGCTGCCGTCTGCCCATGAATAGCCCAGTGAAGTTTATTTTGTACTGTCGAAAAGAATCTATTTGTGGCTTGAGCGGTCACGTCATAATCAATTGCAGTTGAATAAATATCTGTAATTTTTTGATAAAACTTTCGCTCAGAAAGTCTTATCTCGCGGATGCGTTGCAATTGCTCTTCAAAATACTTTTTGCCTAATATTGAGCCATCATTTTTAAGGCGCTCATCATCCATTGCAAAGCCTTTGATCGCAAATTCCTCGACGATGTTTGTGGCCCATTTACGAAATTGAACTGCTCGCTCCGAATTAACCTTGTACCCTACTGCAATTATGGCCGACAGATTGTAATGTTGAGTCTCGTAACTTTTTCCGTCAGCGGCAGTTATTAGAAATTTTCCTGCAACTCTCTATCCGAAAAGATTTTTTTTAAGTGGTAATTGATGGTCGGAATCTCGACATCATAAAGTGTAGCCATCATCTTTTGTGTGAGCCAGACATTTTCATCAGCATATACAGTCTCAATACCCCCATTGCCACTGCTTGCGACAAAGGTGAGATATTCGGCGGCCGAAGAACGAACAATCGAGACTTCTTTATTTTTCTTTTTCATACTCTTTCAACTTTTTTTCTGAATCACATTCACCCACAAAATAAGATATACAGCCATTTTTTGTCTTAGTTTTTCCCCAAATCCAGCCTTTTTCTTTATTTTCATAGCTCCCAGGTTCACCAAGAATACATGTATACTCCGAATCTTTTCTCAACTTTTTCCACTCTCGAAAAAGTGCACGACAGTCCACAACTTCCTTGGCCCGTCTTGCGACGTAAAGATGATGCACGCCAGCATCGTCGTTCACCTCAAATGAATAATCACATAAGGTGGCTCCACGGCCAAAATCGGAATAATCGTCTCGCCAAGTGGGATACTTAAACAATACTTTTTTTGTCTCAAAACATTGCCAGCGTTGATAAGCAGGTTGATGTTCTTCTATTTTGTACGGAGTGGCTTTGGCGCTGTTAATTTCATAAAGTAAGTCTGCTTCATTTAAAACGCCGTAGTCATCTGTTAACAATCCATGGGGGTATTTTTCCTGCAAAGGAGATTTAGAAAGAACAGGAAGGCAATAAAACAAGATTAAAAAGCATGTAAGCACTCTCATTTAACCTCCCAACTTTTTAAAAAAGTCGCTTAAATTGTTTCTAATTTCCTGATTTTTTTTAGTCTGACTTGTCGCTTTCCCCTTATATCCCATTAGAACTTCTTTCCATGTAGGATCTCGCTTTATTTGGGACTTTAGAATTTCTCTTTTTCGAAAAAGCCATCTCACACCAGCGCAAATATTTTTATTGGGATCCCAAACTTCTTCATCATCCAGAATCACAAGATGATCTTTTAATTCCTTTTCATCTCCTGCAAGTTGTCTTTGAGTTCGTTCAGTAACTTGCATCAGTCCACGAGCAAAACCAATCTTTTTATTTTTATTAGGCGCGATTGATTTTGGATTAAAACCAGATTCTGTTGCCATCAAGGCCTTTACAAAATTGGGATGAAGTGGCGGATCGGTTTTAAATACATCATTCCAATAAGCAACCCAACCATTAATAAGATCATCAAACTGATTTCCATTTTTTCCTACTTTTTCAAATCCAAGATTATTTGGCGTGGCCTTTAATTGGGGGTGTTTAAAAAGATCATGATTGGAAATCAAATCGATCTCATCGCCCTTCAATTGATCTTTTTTTGACTTATTTTTTCGGCAATGCCCATCCACATCTTCAAGATGTTTTTTTTGTCGATCATGTCTTCTCACCCAATGCTCACCGATAGGGCAAACTCTCCATGGATTTATTTCTTTAATTTCATCCGTTGAAAAAAAGGGAATTTTATAAACATTTTTCTTCGGAACTATCCCCCCCGACGGTATCTATCCAATTCAAAAGTTCTATCGCAGGATCGGCTAATTCTTTTTTTAGCAGTAGATTTGTTTCTGATAATTTTTCCGAATCCACTTTTTTTGATTTTATAAGAACGGAGTTAGAAAATTCTTTTAAAGTCTTGATAAAATAAAATTCTGCGTCATCAGCTTTTGAAAAAAGCTCTTTTAATGCCTGTTTAATTTTTTCTTTTTTAACTTTTTCCATTAAAACTCACATGTGCAAAAACATAATGCTTTAATAAAAAGTATATTATTGAAATTATTGAAGTGAAAAGAAGCATTAGTAGATTAAAAAAAATGGTCGACCTTAATACCCCAGACTCGATCATTTTTCCTCCGGGATCCATTCCTAGAACTCAATGTTCTCAAGGGTTTTTCCTCAGTCCAGCCATGCAAGGAGTCATGTGTGGTCATGAGAACATAATGCGAACAAAATAATTTATCCAAGTTTAATGGGTGGCTCTTTGCCTAAAACAGAGATAATAAAATCCATTCTAGAGAAATGGTCTGCGTCATATCCTGTAGCAAGGTGTAACTTTTTGAAGCCGTCTTCAAATAATTTTTCAGCAACATCTTTACCGTTAACGCCGTTGCCTAAATGTACGTCAATAAATATTGATGAATTGTAATCAAAATTCCTTTGCTCGGCGAGAAAGTCTTCATAACATTTAAAACCAATAAATTTTTTGTTATGCTTACTGGCCGATGCTTTCCATGTCAGGCGCACCAACTCATCATCATCAATCAAAATCCAATCATATCTCTCTTTCGCTTTTTCAATCACGATTGGCACAAATCCCGCCAATGATTTTGGTAAAAGTTTAATATTCAATAACTCACATCTACGCTTAATCTCAGGTTCTTCATAACGACTCGTCACCAAGATTACATTTTCAAAAAACCCAAGATGTTCGATAACTTCCAGTCCATTTGTATCCTGACCTAAAAGTTCAAAGTCGATAAGAAAAAGGTCTTTCGATGTTGTCTCTGATTTCTCTGCTTGAATACATTTCTTGAACTCCAAAGCAGATGTAAAATTATTGATATGAATATTTTTATAAGTGCCCTGTATATTTTCTAGGCGACTTTTCCATATCTGATGAATTGTTAAATCATCATCCAAGCAATATATTTCCATTTCGGACGACAAGACCAAAGATTCCAAAAACCAAGCTGGAGTCTTCGCCCTCGGTAATTGAATCTTCACTTGCGTTCCTTGCCCCAACTGTGAAGTGATTGCAAAATGTCCTCCCATCGCCTCTATACATTTTTTTGCATGATAAATTCCAAGACCACTTCCGCTATCGGAATCATTCTTACCATAACTCAATCCTGCTTTGCCTAGTTGATTTAGAATCTCTTGAGGTATGCCACCTCCATTATCTTTCACGAGAATATTAACCCAATCCCCACGAGTCTCAATTACTATAATTACTTCTCCTTTATTATCAGGAAATGCCTCTACAGAATTGTTCACAAGATTAGACAAGATACGCTTTAAATCAATACTTCCTGCTTTAACAAAACAACCAAGACCATCCTTTAAGTCTGCATCAATTTTAATATTTATTTTGTCTCGAAATTGAATACGCTTCTCAGAGACAAGTCCGTCAACAAGAGGTGCTAGTAAAATAAGTTCCCGCTTACTTTCATCAAGAGGTAACTGGTCTGTGTCACTGCTTGTTTTTATTTTCTCTGCATTTAATTTTCCTTTTGCAAGAAGATCATTTGCAATATCATTAATTCGCTGTATGGAATTACGGATAAGAAGTCTTTTTTCCTCTGAGACTTCACCTAATTCGCTTGAAACCATATTCAGAGCAGATAATGGAGAGCGTATATCGTGGGCAACCTGCGATGCCATTTCGCTCAAGACCCTTAGCGATTCGCTTTTCATTTCAAGATTGCGGAGACGACCAATTTCATCACCATAAAACTTTAAGGATGATTCGATCTCAATTATTTCTGATAATTTTCCATTTAAATTAATCGAGGATAACCCATTTGGCGTTGGCGTCCTAAGCGCATGATGAATTGTAACAAATGGCTCAATGATTGAGTTTTGTATCGACCGACCAACTTTTAGTAACAAAATAGTTAATATTGAAAATCCGAATACCAAAAGACCTAAAGTAATCATTACGATTTTATTTCTACTTTTTTGTTCGAGTAAAACCTCAACTTCACCTACAAGCTCGGCCCCACTTGAGTCAAAATAAATTTTCTTAACTAAATGTGGTGAAGTAGACTGCATCCCTTCATTGCACACATCTTTTCCAAATGAATCTTTAATTACTAAATGAACGACACCATCTGACTCATTAGAAAATTTTTTGCATTTCCGAAATACTTCAGAATGATTTCCCTTAACCATGTCTTGCCGAATATTCTCGGTAAACATATCAACCCAATTTTGGTGAGCTTGGTTAAAAGCATGGTCGGAAACCCAGTACACTGCAAAACCAGTCAGGCAAGTCATAACAATACCCAACACAATAGGCACCACAACTGAATAAACTGAAAAAAGACCTGAAAGACTTCTTTGAGGTTTAATTATTAATTTTTCCAAAATATTCGCCACAACTCACCTTCGTACCTAAATTTAGTATTGGGAAAAGATAGCTCACTTCTGTATACAATGGGTATTTTTAACCTAAACAATGGGACAAAATAATTTTTTTGTTCAAACTCATGAAAAGTTTTTGTGTAAGCGCTTAATCTTAACTCTAAGTCGCTTTCAAATCTGCTCTTTTCTAAATTATCAAAAAGTGGCTTTGAATTAAATTCTCCGGCATGCATTGGTGATGACGTATTTAATAAATCTATAAACGCATCTGGATCCGGAAAATTCCCAACGTATCCAAAACTAATAATGTCATAATCTTTATTTTTAATTGATGCCAAAATCTCTTCCGGCTTTCCTAAAGTGATTTTTGTTTTAATATTATTGCCTCTTAAAATTCTTTCCAATATCTCTACAAATTCTAGTGAGAAATTACTTTGAGAGAGCATAATCTTAACAGTACCCGGAATAGTTGAAATTACCTTGCAATGACTATTTTGATTATAATACTGCATCGGCATCACGCCGTTAGGAAAAAATGATTTTAGTCGCTCCAACATCGGATTGATATTTGCAAATTCATCTGCCGCCTTGCTCATTAAGCATGACAATGTTGACCGATAATCATCATTATTAAACATACCCTTTGTATTAAAATAAGCGTGCAATATTGCCAATGACTCAGAAAGAGTAATTGCCATTTTTGTATTTTCAAATGTTTTAAGGTTTAAGTTTCCCCTGCTTACCCCTAACGCTAAATCAATTAGGCCATCTGCAAACATTTTCTTGGTCGCATCAGCACCTGTAGACTCTAAAACAGTGACTTGATTCAAATCCATAGATCTAACAAATAAGTTATTCTTTAAAAATGATAGTTTGTTTTTTTCATTTCTTTTTTCTAATTTTAACGGACCACTTCCAACGGGAAGAAAAGTATCATTATGATATTTTGTGATTGAAAATCCTGGCATAGATAATACATGAAGGAATGGATGATAAAATGACTTTAACCGAATACCAAATGTGTGCTCATTTATAACCTTAAATGCTGGATGAATATGATTAACTTGAATTGTCTCTGTATTGGCCAAAGCCACCTTTAAATAATTGGCTACTACCGACGGAGACCCTGTCCAAAAATGGCGAGACAAACTCCAAGCCACATCTTGGGCGGTAACAGGTGTGCCATCTGAAAATCGTGCATCAGGATCGAGAGTGAAAATATATTCTTTCTTTTTTGCATCATATTCCCATCGTTTTGCCAAATAACTTACCAACTCACCAGACTCATCGACTCGAACGAGGGTTTGAGAAAATAACTGAAGTAGTAAGAAATGCTCAATCAATCTTAACTTGGTAGGGTCAAGCTCAGCCGGGATTTGGTTTATTGAAACTGTTATCATTTTTTTACCCATCCTCTCGTTCCAGTTTTGCTCTGGATTCTTAGCAAGACCCAACAATAAAACGCTAGTCAATATCAAGATCAAAGTACGCATTTTGACCGCCATTCTTTAGTTATAATCTCTAATGTATTGTCATTTTTCTTTAATTCTAACCCAGATATTTGTTCGTGATATAGATTTATTTCAACTGTCAACCTGTCTGCAATTTGTAAAGCTCCATATTTTGCAAACTTTTCCAACTCCTCCCAGTAAATATTCATTTCTGAAAGTAATAATTGGGTAAGTATGAAAGATGTGTCCGTCGCATCCTTAACAACGGCAACCTCACCATTGTTCCAATAATTAATTGTTTTGGAATTTAGATATCTAAAGAAATAAGGAATGTCTCCTGCTTTTAATTGATCGACTTCTTCAAGTATTAAATGATCTATCTCTACAGCACCATTGCACCAACGCCCATAAACACTTGTATTTTTCAGCAAAACTCTTGCTAAATCTTTAGGACTAAACACATCATTAATTATTTTAAAAATTTGATTTCGATTTAAAAATAACACTTTCATTGTGCTTAGGTAGGCTTCTACCACGTGGATAGGTAGCAAAACATTTGAATCCATAATATTTTTTATTCCGAACTTAATATCGGTGTGATCTTTTGAAATTAGCCCAGTCTGAAAAGGAAGTTTAATATTTTGAAAAAAACATTCAATGTCGATAGGTGCAAAAATAAATTTACCTTTCTCGTTATGCCCATATTTAATGTTCTCATGATGTAAATCAGAAAGCCCAAACCACTGAGAAATTGCCAACAAATTGCCTACTGCTTCCGACATTTTAACAGCATCTCCATTACTGAATGAACTTGTGTTTAAGTTTAAGAAATTCACCACTCCAACTTCAGATAAATTTTCGTTGTAAAATTCAAGATTGGGAAAATAATTAAAAATAGAATTTTCTTTAAAATAAACCCTCAGCGGACTCTTCTCGGAAAGAAAAAAGCATTCAGCTAGACACGGACGAGGTTTTTCAATACGTCCATCGATATTTAGATTTACTGATTTACCACCATTATGCTTATCCCCTAATATTTGCGGTCTACTTAATTTTAGATTATGCATATTGGGATTAACAACTTCTAGAATCCGCCAGTATCATGAATTGATTTTTTCAAGTCATTTTCTAATAATCTTAAATCTATTTCTTCAGAACTGTCGGAGTTTTTAATTTCTTGTGGAATTGTATTGAGTAGCTCTACCTTGGTAGCACTAGGAAGCTCGTTCAATATCGGTGATGTGTTCACACCAATTTTCTTTAGAGTTAAAATCGACTGAAATATAGTTTGAGTACTTGGCTGTGTAGTATCACTGGCATTAACTAAAAATGGCATCAATGCAACTAAACCTAATAAACTTTTTTTCATACAATCCCTCCTCGAACAATTAATCTGGGGACTTTATCACCCCGACTAAAATTCTCAAGTTTTTTATTGATACATATAAATATTACCTTTTTTGGCGAGAGGTGTGAGTCTAACTATTTGATCTGCTATCCGCTGATTTGATTGTAACTGCCGCTGCATATTTCTCTTATGGGATTTGCTTTT
>JAQTTZ010000088.1 GCA_028710485.1 Bacteriovorax sp.
CCCCAGCCGGGCGATATCCTTCGAGACCGGTTCAGTGAAGATCTGACTGCGGTCGTGAGCGCCGGCCTCTAGAAGCGCCTCGGACATTTTCCGCTCCATCACCGCATCCGGGGTGATAATGAAGTAGCGCTCCTGGTCCCAGGACGCCCCGGACTGACGCTGAATGGTAACGTTGTTGTTGCTATCCCCAATGCTCGAGAACACCATTATGCGCGACGGGGTCGGCGAAGGCATGAAGAGAATGCTCTTCATGAATTCATCCGTCAGCGATTTGTAAATCTCATCGTTCGTGTTTATCGTCCCTTGACGTGTGAACACATAGGATTCGATCCCAAAATATCCGCCGGGGGGAGGGAGGTCTCCCAGCACGACGATTGCTTCCCTTTCGTCGAAGCGATGCGTCCACCAGGTATCACCTTGCGTAGGCCCTATAGCGTCTTTCAAGTAATGGTCCACGAACTCGTCCGGCCACAATGGAACTGTAGGAATAATATAAGGCGACGCCGGGTTGTTCCCAAAGCAGTTGCCCATTTTCGCGATGGCGTACTTGCAATCGTCAATCGTAAAGAGATTCCAGTTCCCGCGGAGGACCTCATATCCGTTCGCCTCCAAGTTGGCCTTGAAGCTCTGGACTTTCGCACTGAGCGACAACGGAAACGCATTGGCGTCGCTCGCCGCATTCGTGGAACAATAAGCCGCCGTAGTCGACACGGCCATTAACACTGCGGGGAGAATGACCTTGTATTTAAGGAATTTCATGTAACCTCCAAGACGTGAAACCGTCTGTTTCATCCAGACTATTCCACCAGAATAATTAATTATTAAATTCTTTGTAGCTAGAACTGTTCCAGTTACAAGCATGGAGAAATTTAAAACTTTTTAAAAACATAAAAAAAATACATAAATGGAATACAAAAAATAGCAATTTATTATATTCCATTTTTAAGTTGTGTCGTAAGTAATGGATGAAAGTTGGCTGCTCCGTGAAGAGCAACTTCAAGGAAGCCACCGAAAAAATCTCCATATTTTCTTAAATAGAATGATAAAAATTAATAAAATAAATTTGAGAAGTAAGCGGTGAAGTATAAAACTAAAAAAAGCCTGAGATTTTTATGATCTCTGGCCCTTTGAAAATTTATTGAAAGTCTTTGGACATCAAAACAGGTTTTGTTATTGTGATTAGAGGTTTAGATCTGCCCCTCAAAATCAATTTTAATTTCGCCAGAATCTTCATCTGGGCCATATACAAAATAAGGAGGTATGACAGTCATTTTACAGCGACCAGTAGCTATTTTTGTTCTGTCTTTTCGAAGAGGGTGTGGATCTTGAGGGTCTCTTAAATTTTCTGAGACATCCGACTTAAATCTGTTTAGCATTGCCATGAAAATAGATTCGTCACTTATACTAAGTTTTGTCATAAGGGATTTCAGCGTAATATACGCTATCGCATCAGCGCGACTTTCTTGAAGCTGAATTTTCAAAAATTCGTTTGATTCTTCATCTTCTTTTTTGTATGTGGAATAGCATTTAAAAAATGGTTTTAGAATCTTATTTTCGATTTCGGCAATTTCATTATTAGAAATTTTTTTAAATTCTTTTTTACTACCTACTTCTGTGGAAAACATTGCTACTCCATGTCCAAATTCATGGGCTAAAGTTCCGATTAACGAAAAATCGATATCTTTATTTTCATGAAAACTACCAGGATCTTTTAATCCCACGAAAAATGTTGGATAAACTTCTATCCTTGGAAGTTCTTTATACGAAGTTAAGGCCGCATTCGCATTTGCATAGTAGGTATATGATGCCTGATAGTAAGAATCATATTTTTCAGGTGCATGATTATCATAGCTAGAATGCATTACAGGTACGGCATCATAACTATAATCTCTTAAAGAGTAAGCCGTTTTGCCATTTATTTCAATCGGAACAAATGAACTTTCTAATTCATCCATGTTTGGCCAGAATAAATTTGTCTTCTGAGCAATACTTATAAAATTACTCCTTCCTTGCCATTTATCAAGAATGTATTTGGGGATCTCGTTAATTTCTTCATTTCGAACTAATTCGATGTATTTATTTAAAATGGTTTTATTTTGCATCGTGAATATTTTTTCAATCACCTCTTTTTGAACATCTTTTGTGTAATATAAGCGAGATATTATTTCATTCACTGTACCAGCAGCATCGTCCAGTTTATATTTACTGTTTAATTTGGTTGATAAATCATTATATTCGTTCGTCCCCGGATGTAACATACCTTTTTCTATTTTTACTTTTTCGAGCACTGTTAACTTTCCCTTGAAGGCATTGTTATTAATTGCAGAAACAAGTGGGGTTCCGTAATATTTAAGAGCAGCATGATCTAAAGCAAGACGCAAAGTATTTTCGGATGAAGTATTTTCCATTTGATCAGATGACTTTGCAAAATTAAAATTAACCATTATGACGGAAGTAAAGAAAAGGGTTAGTACTTTTAATTTTTTCATAAAATTTTTCCATAAGGATATTTATTGTTTCTATACAATTTATTGTTATAGCAATTTATACTCCAAATTTATGAAGAAATTATCTCCCCATAAATCTATGTGTTATCGATGGTTTTTTATATGACTGTCTATTTTTTATCCAAACTGTCGATTTTTAAAACAGCTGTTCTATTGCAAGAGGCCCTGAGACTTTTAATGGTCTCTGGGCCTTGGGAATTTATTTAAGTCTTTGTTTTAGTAATCGCGAAGTGAGATTCATCCTAGTGATTTTAATTTGGATTTTCAAAAGTAGGCAATGTTGCATTTAATTCTATTGCTGATTTAATAATCCACTCTTTAAACAAACTTAAATTCATAAAAGCTGCAAATTCAAATTTTTGGTCTGTTCCAGTAGTTACACCTGCCAAAAATATCTTATTTTTAATTTTTAAATAAGCAGGCCCACCAGAGTCACCGATGCTCGTCTTTTGGTCGTTTCTTTGATCGGCAATTAACCAATTTTTATCATATTTCTCAAAAGGTAAATTAATTAGACGAAGAGTACTTTTACCATCAATATCACCAGAAACTCCAAACCCTGCAACAACAAGCTCGGTCTTAGACTCAATTTTATAACCCTCATCTAAAATACAAACAGGCTTGATAGTATCTGGAACTTTTTTAGATAACTTAACAATTGCAATATCAAAGTGCTCATCTTCTTCTTTACAAAAAGTTAACACTTCCTCAATTTCAATGATTTCCTCAAACGAAGTATGTGGAAATTTTGCATGAGAAAAATATCCAACGCAATGAGCGGCTGTTAGTAATAAATTATTAGATATAAGTATTCCAGAACTTGAAGGCTCTAGCGAAGATTTACCGTCTAACATTAATGTTTCTAGAAGTTCAACTGTTGAAAAGAAGTTTTGATTTGCAATATTCACTAGGTCCCCAATTTTTTATTCTTCTCATGATTATCACAATTAGTTTAATTATTCGATAAATGCGTTCATCTGACTAATGGTTCCGGAAGGCTCTTGGTTCACCATTTCTTTGTCATTCGGCTCATGGCCTAGGCTTACTGCCCGTAAATTGAAAAGGTACTTTTTTGTTATCGAAGGCCAAGAGTTCATATAATCATGTCACCCCAGAACCATTAGCTCACAAAACTCCTTCGCTGAACATCCAACTATTTTCTACTAAAGTTTAAATAAAAAGTGACGATATAATCAATGGTGTTACGCGGTAACCATTTAAAAAGGAGTATCAAAATGAAAAAAATCGTCATGTCTTTGGCCCTATTAAGTCTCTTCTCTTGCGCACATGTTTCTAATGAAAAAAATCGCGAAATTGCATCGCTTAAAAAAAATGCTCCCACCCTAATTGATGAAATGGTAAATACGAAGGATTATAATAAAATAGAAGAATTAAGTGATCCAAAGTGTTCCAGTGAGTACCATGTTAAGCTTCATTCTTACTCATATGATGGTGAAGATTATGGCGAAGAATTTATGCTCTTTCCTCGATTTGGAGGCGACATTTCTGTCGTACTTAAGCAAGTAAACAAGGGGAAGATCGATATTAGACAAGGTGGTAGCTATGGAAATGAATGGACACAAAATAGAAAGATTGAGGCAAATGAAAATAGTATTCTCGTTGTTATAACAACTAAGTCAAGTGATTATGTAGAAACTGTAACTACAACCGTTAGTAAAATATCAGAGGGAATTGAGATAAGTATGAATGATACGTCAAAAGGACATGCTGTCCCTTATGGGGCCGGTGACAAGCTTCATTGCACTTACGCAGTTAAAAAATAAATATTAGATGATGTTTTTTATTTCACCCTTAAACCACTATTAATGTGAACGATAAGCATATTTTAAGATAAAGAGTTTTAATACAAACCCAGACCTAAAAAATCTGGGTTTTCTTTTTTACAAATCTATTTATTCATAAGCTCAAAAGAAATTTTTTTAACGAAATGTTGCTCGTAATAAATGGAGCTTCTTATTTAGATTGAATACATTCGCTGTCAGATTCACAATTTCCTTCCGTATTTTTCCAAATGTGAATAGAAATTCATTGATAATGAGGAAAAAAGTACTCGATCTCAACAAATTTGCACCACGCCTCACCCTCGAGTATTCTCTGTAAAGGTATATTGTTTAACGAGGAAGCACCCTCTGTTTTTCTTGCCACTGAAGGTTAACTATGAACATAAAAAATGTGGCACTCTTGGCCTTGTCAATTATCGCTCTTTCACAATCGGTATTTGCAGAAAATAAGATCGAAGCCAAAAATGATGATGCAAAAATGATCATGCTCGTAGTTGAAAACAATAAAAAGGAACTTCCCAAAGGAGTCGACCCGTTACTCGCCAGTACAATCGGCGGGCTCAATGCTGTCCAAAAAACAGTAAAAAATGCTGGAAATATAGATCATGGCTGCAAGGGCGGCAGTTATATTTCGTATGAACCAGGAAATGGAGAAGGCTCAGTAGGTGGCAATATGCAATGGAAGGCCTATACCGTGCGCCTGGGGAAATATATTAAGGACAATCTTCGCATGGATTTTGTCTATGTAAATGAAGGTCATCCTACCAACAACCATCGCGATGGATTCGCGCTCGAAGCAGCCTATGATATTCCCGTCACCAAAAATTTTGCACTCGAAGTTGGTGCCGGCCTTGATTTCAGCATGAATACTACGATTATCGATGGCGAATCACGCGATGATAAGCGACTGGGTCTAGTGGGGACGGTTGCCGCCATTTATTATCTTGATCGCATTTCTCCTGGATTACATTTGCGAGCAGAATACAATCATGTGGAAATGCCAGGTGCTATGAGCACTGACTCAGTCATGATTGGCGTGGGAAAAGTTTTTGGCAGCTCCAAAGACTCCGCGAAAACTGATGACGGAAAAACGGAAATTAGTCTTATGGGTGAGACTTATAAAACAAATCATCCAATCCATGGTGCTCCTCACGGATACCAAATAGAGGCCAAGGAAGAAATTTCCACCCACGCCGCTCTTTCCTTGTCTTATTTGCATGAAGGAAAGGACGCTCTCGTCGATCGCCAGGGGGTTGCGACTCAACTTTGGTACGTGCAACCAATTACCAATAAGACGACTATCAGTGTTGGTGCAGGACCTTATTTTGCCGATAATAAATTGGATAACACAAACGGCATTGTTAACGCTCTCGTCAGTATTGATGCCAAAAGAAATATCACTGAGGACACCAGCATTTCTCTGCGTTTTTCTAGAATTGTCGATTTCTCAGGTGACAATGACCGCGATATTTTTGGGGTCGCAATTTCCACAAAGTTTTAAAGTGAAGAAGCTACTTACGGACATTTCCAAATCAGCGAGCATTAAATCAGGGGCACTTAAAAATCAAAAATACAATTTTTGCTATGACAACTTATTTTTTTTCAGCTCCATGCTAGCAATGAGGTAAGCCATTTGGAATAGATAAAATGATCGTAAAAAACCTCAGGCAGAAAAATTATTCCACTATTTGTTATTTCATTTTTCCTAGCTTTCAAAGGTAGAGGCCATAAAGCTCGTGCAGAATAAAGAAATTCAAGCAGTCGTGGTTAAGCGTAATGGAACAGTTTTTCTACGTTCGAATCCCAACAATACTTCTACTGACAACAAAAAAGTAATTGCGACGAACCTGTGAGTAACGTAAAAGTACTTCAGCTCGTGGTCATGAAAGACCAGCAAATGGTAAAAATTAAAGAAACATGGAGTTGGCACTCATGTTCAAATACAAGGAACACTTATTGAGCGTTTTACTGGGCACCATCACTCTAGGGTTTTACTTGAAATTAAAAAGATGAAAGAGGTTCGAACACTTTAACAATTGGTGCACCGTAATTGACGAATATCGAACTGAGATCTTGAGGTTCCATATTGGAACCTCAAAGTTTTAGGACTCAGTTTTTATACCAATTTTTTTACGTTGTTCAGAAAGTTTTGGCCTTAGATCATCTTCGAATGCATCTAATCTCGTAAATACAACTTTGAATAAACCATTTACACTTTCTTTAAAATTTTTGAGTTCTGTTGCTAGATTACTTTCAAGGGCGTGAAAGCTTCGAAGTCTAGTAAAAATTCTCATGATAGAAATATTGATTTCAACAGCGCGATCACCATTTAAGACACTCGAAAGCATAGCAACACCATTTTCAGTGAATGCGTAGGGCAGATAGCCGCGTCCTCCCTTGCCTTCCTTTGAGGTACCAAATTGGCACCTCAAAGATTTCTCTTCGATTTCAGTAAATTGTAACATGAAATCACCAGGGGGACTGACAAAAAAGGAACGGGAGCAGATCAGATGGGCATACAAAAACTAATTTCAATTTCTGCGACTCTAGCCGTTCTTGCAGTTTCCACTGGCCAGCTACAAAAAGTATTAAAGGTTGTAAGAGTAGCTCAATTGCAGCTAATAAAGGATTCTCAGGCTTCAAAGTGGGGAACTCCAATGCTTCCCCTAGCAGATAAAAGACAAAGGCCCTGAGACTTGTAATGGTCTCTGGGCCTTGGGAAATTTATTAAAAGTCTTCGTCTTTAAAAATGAGGAGTGGAATTCATCTTAGTTATTTAGAAACGTCACCGTTTAAATTTTTTCAATTTTACAAGCAAGGTTAACTTGCTTATTACTCTGATCCATTGAAAGTTTAGCGTGTGTACGTGATTCATCTATTGCAAGATTGGCCAAAAACACTTGTCTCCCAAAACCAATATCTTGAGTAAGCTCAATCGTGGAGCTATCTACTAATTTTCCTCTACCAAGAACCACTTGACCGTACAGAACAGATGCTTCCAAACTAAAAGAAAAGTCAGAATAGATTCTGAATTTGTGTTCGATTACATAACGAGCATTGTAATGGTCATAAAAACCGTCCTCACAGATCAAGGCTTCTCTTTCTCCAATCATTGGAGAATTTGCTTCTCCGTTAGATGCTGCTACTGCAGTTTTTAAAGTAATCTGTGCTGCAAAGAACAAAATCAGTAATAAAGTAGTTTTCATAAAATCCCCCTTGTTGGCTACTAATGTATGCCCGCTTGAGATATCTGTAAAATATGATATAACCTATATTTTACATAGGTTAATGGTTATGAAATATAGAATCACTGATATTACTAATTTCGTTGAGGCTTGCACTTGTTCAACTATCGTAGAGGCGGCCAGGAAGCTAGAAATAAGCCAACCCGCTCTTTCGGAAAGTCTTAAACGTTTAGAAAAGGATTTAGGATATGTCGTTTTTTATCGTTCTCGTTTAGGTATCCAGCTGACAGCTAGTGGAAAAGTGTTTTTAAATAAAGCTCAAATCCTAGTGCAATCGATAGATAATTTAGAGATCACCAATGATAAAGAAAATGTTTTTGGAGGAAGAACCATTACCATTGGATGCCATTCTACAGTGGCCCAATATTCTATCCCAAAAGCTTTATCTTATTTAAAGAAGAAGGCTCCCGATTATAAAATTGAATTAAGACACGATCTTTCCCGAAATATTCAAACTGAAATTCAAAGAGGTAATATCGATATAGGAATTATTATAAATCCTATAGAAGTACCAGATCTCATCATTCAAAAACTTGCTATTGATGAAGTCGGGGTTTGGGCCGCGCGAAGTATTAAAGAATTCGATACAATTATTTGTAATCTCAATCTTTTTCAGACGCAATCAATTTTGAAAAAATGGAAAAATAAACCACCTAAAATTATTTCGACTGATAGCTTGGAACTCATTTGTAAATTAGTCGATGAAAAAATTGGGTATGGAATTCTACCTGAACGCGCTGTTTGGCTTTCTGGACTCAATCTTAAAAATCTCAAATCCCTGCCAAGCTTTAAAGATGAAATCTGTTTGGTCTATAGACCAGAGTTTGGTAAGTCTCCTTTTGAAAAAATAACAATTACGGCTTTAAAAGATGCAATTGATCACTTCAAAATCTAATGCTTTTAAAGTGACGTTCTTATATGAAGTCTTCGCTTTCGATGACAAAATCTCGTGCTTTTGAATTTCCAGCAAGTTGACTAAGTCTTGGATCGAATAGTTAAGGGAAAGTGAGCAAAGGGCTTTTTAAAACCATTAAGTTCTGACAGAAGAATAAAAAATTATCAAACAGAACCCTTGATCTTGAAGTTCTTATTCAAAAAGACTGATGCTTCCTTGTACTCGCATGCGAATTAATCGAAGAATATAGTTCAGATCCTTTTTAGATTTGACAGAGACTTGATATATAATTGAATCGTCAGTTTCTGGAAACTTAACAAACTTGTCATTAAGTTTGTTATTAGTTAAAGCGGCTTCGACATCGCGATAGTCACCAGTAAAAGCATCGGGCATCTTTTCTTTTAAGAAATTCAAACGTGCTTTGGAAACTTGAAAGTTTATATTTAAAACCGCTGATCCGTCAAAATCAATCAAGCTGTTTGCAGCATCAAGTGACATTCTTCCTTCGCGTAGTTCACCAACAAAAGCAAGACGGTCATCAAATGGGTCAATGATTTTATCCTCTACTTTTTTTGTTACAGCTTCAGGCAACTTGAAAAAACGATTTGTAGGGGAAGCACCATTTTTTAGAAAAAACTATTGGTTGAATAGGAGTTAAGGCACTAAATTTTCCTAAAAACTTTACATCTGGAGTTCCATTTATTGGTATATCAATTAAATAATAGTCATTCGTTTCTTTTACAATGCTATAGCTCTTTTTATATTGATCTAGTGTTTTTTTAATTATTGCCTGTTCATCGTTCGAATACCATTCTGGTTTCGCCTTGTTTAAAGCAGAAAGCTGTTCTTTAAATACAAGTGCTGATACTGCTCCCTGAGCATTTGGAAATTCTGTAGATAATTTTTGAAATACGGAGAGACTCCTGCATTTTATATAATACGAATACAAATGCCGTAATCAAGGCAGTTCAACTTAGCGCGAAAGATGGTGTTATTATAATGCCTACTAATCCAAGTAATGCGAATGCTGACACTTTTACGTTGGAAATATTTTTTACAGAAGAGATGCTATTTAAAGTTAGAAAGTATTCTGGTAGTCCTCGAAAAATTGTTCTTCAAATTGATGGAAGTGCAGCCTCAAATTTTTACATTAAAGATGGTGTTGGTGGTTATTTCATTTCTTGTGTGATTAAATAAGAATAAAAAAGATTTCATTTTTCGGTTCTAGCATACATTTCGGTTTGTGCCGTCCCTCGATAAGTGTGTTGAAACTTTTATCGTTGATTTGATGTGATTAATTTTAAGAGATTGGTGCCCCGGGCCAGACTCGAACTGGCACGCCTTTCGACAACAGATTTTGAATCTATCAAGTCTACCATTTCATCACCGGGGCAGAAGTATATCTTAAAAGAGGAAGGTCATATCGTCAATGGGATTTCAGAAGCTCGAGGGCCTCTTTTGCGGTGAAACGGAAGATATTTTCACCCAAATTTTTCTTGAGCTCGCTATTATCGAGAGTAGATGGGTATTTCAAATAATCAATCAAATAATGTGGAAATTTCCAGATAGGGCTAATGATTTTTGCTAATTGCTCAACGATGACTATAGGTACTTTGAGTTTTTTTACATTGATGATTTTGGCAGCCTCGTGAAGAGTGATGACATCATCTCCTGCGACGTTATAGATGCCCGTTTTAAGCTTCTCTGCTGACTCTACAATGATATTGGCCATGTCAAATTCGTGTACGAATTGAAACATCGGATTGTAATCAAGAGGCAGCGGAGCATAGGGGGTTTTTAAAAATTGAGTGATGGAATTTTTAATTTGCGGGCCGATGATATTGCAGGGTCTAAGCACAACTGTTTCAATTTGATTTTGGTTTTTCCACATCCAGTTGGTACACATCTGATCCATTTCAACGACGTCGCGAAGTTCGGCATACTTAAAACTTCCACGAAGGGGAGCATCTTCTTTCAAGAACATTGAATTATCGGGAAGAGCACCATAAACGTGATGAGTGCTTAGGATCACAACTTTTTTACATTGAAATTTTTGAGCAAGTTCTAGAATGGTATTAGTACCAACTAAATTGATATCGATCCGCTTGTTGATATTGCCCATTACTGGTGAGTGACCGAGTCGACCTAAGTGAAAAATGGTATCGAACTGGTGCTCGCGAAACATTTTTTCAAAATTGGTTCGGGTGTATTTCAATTGTTGACAAGTTAACTGAGTGCGGTTTGGAACACTGTCGATTTCTCTTGAATCTACGCCGTGAATTTTAATGTGGTGATTTTTTTTTATTAAAAGTTCGGCCGTAATTTTAGCCAAGGCTCCTTGGATCCCAATGATTAAAACAGATTTCATTACTTTCGGTTTTTCGTCAATCACGACTTTATTCTCTGCAAAATTGTTCGGCGATTTTTGAGTCCATATTCTGTTAGTTCCTGAATTTTTTGCTCAATCATAATGAGGTGAGGTTCAAGCTCTTCATCAAGTGCGTCGGGACTCAATCCTTTAGGAAGAGAGTATGGCTCTCCAATATAAATGTCTATAGGGGAGGGCAGCGGAATTAAATTAGCGGATAGTGGTAAGGCCGGGATTTTGAAAAATCTAGCGAGCTTTTTCAAATGCAATACGTAGGGAAAAAATTCTTCAGCCCCGACCACTGCAATAGGAAGAATTTCTGCTTCTGACGCTAGGGCCATTCTTAGAAAGCCACGAGTGAAGCGTTGAAGTTTATAGTGGTCCTTTGTATTTTTTGCGATTCCTGGCACGCCTTCTGGAAAAATTAAAACTGACTCCCCACGCTTAAGTAGGTTGAGGCAATTCTCTCTATCGCCTAAAACCGCTCCGCCTTCGCTTGACCAGCGCCCCAAAAAAGGTAATGAAGTAAGAAATCTCTCAATTAAAGGACGCAGGATGCGGGGGGATTCTATCTCCGTGGCAAACGCCGTACAGATAAGCATGGCATCTATAGGAATTTGGCCCGTATGGTTGGAAACGACCATATAAGGCTTATTTTTTACATATTCCTTTCCGTGAACATGAACATTGAAATAATATTTGTAAAAAGGCCAGATCACCTTTAAATCTGCGACTGCACGTTTTGGCTCAAGTCCCCATGGATCGCATTTTTTACCATAACGGTCCTGCAATTCTCGCTCGATGGCTTCAAATTTCTTAAACATAACCAACTGAATCTCTCTTTATTTTTAGCACCATTCTAATTACTTAATTGTAATGCTACCAAAATTTTCAACCTTCACAAGGAAGGAGTCAAAAGTTATAATCAGTTAGTATTAAAATTTATTTAGACAATGGGTTAATGACAATGAAAAAAAATTCTAACTGGAAAGCTAATTTGAACCGCTGGCTTTTTAGTTTTCACCAAGAGGCCATCAAGGCCGGAGTTATTGGAAAAAAATTATTAACGGCTTCTCGCACTAACGCTCATTTAAAAGAAACTTATGAAGAACTAGGCCGTTTACTAGAGAAGGGAGTTGAGTCAGGCGAAGTCGATTGGGACTCTGCAAAAGTGCGGGCACTTCTTCACACTGCTAAAGCCTGCAAAAAGGATTTAGAGCATATTGAGAAACAAGTTTATAAAATTAAATTTTCAGCAGGTCCTAAAGGTCCAGAAGATATTTCTCGCCAACTTCCAGATTATAATTCAGACAACGATAAAGATAACGACAAAAAACATTAGTTCTAATTATTTTAGTTCTATTCGTTGATGTCTTCTACTCTGTCTGTCTTTCGTATTTCTAACTCTTCTAGTAAATGAGCGATAATTGCATCTTCAACTTGAGGAAGGCCTTTTTTTGTTTCAGCTGAAGCAAAATACATTTGGCGAATCCATTTATATTCTTTTGATAATGATGGTTTTAATTTGTCTAAAACTGCCCGCTCTTTTTGAGTTTTTAATTTATCTATTTTATTAAAAAGCAAAATGGCATTGCGAGTAAAGTTCTTTAAAAATTTATGAAATTGTTTATCGGCATCTTGATTGGGATGACGGGCATCTTGGATGTTAACCAACATCATTCCCTCTGAAAGGTGGGCAAAAAATGAACCCATTAATTCATCCCAGTTTTTTTGCATATCTTTTGAAACTTCAGCAAAACCATATCCCGGAAGATCGATAAGATAAAAAGGAGGCAGTTCCGATTTTTTTCCGTTAAGACTTAATTCAAATTCGAAGATATTGATCTCGCGTGTGCGACCTGGAGTTTTTGATACGCGTGCAGTCTTAGATCCAAACAAAGAATTAATGATACTTGATTTACCAACATTTGATCTACCAACCATGCTGATCCCAATAATATCTGGGTGGGCCGTTAGCCATTCTTCAAATTGGGCAGGACTTGAAATTCCCATTTTGAAACTGGCGCTGTGTGGTTTGATTTTATAGCTCATTCTAATAGACCTAGGTTTATAATTTTGACCCATAATAGTTGATTTGCTCTGATTTTGCACCCTATCTCTTTGGCATTTGTCTTGAAGATCAAAGCCTATAAGTTAATTCATTAACAAGGGGATATCATGGGAGCTTTGCTTATTTCACGTTCAATAATTCACTCACTGGAGAGTAGCATTGGCCTAAAAGGGGTGAGAGAAGATGATGAATTTATGCTGGATCTCTTCCAAGACCGCAAACGAGTCTTTCGCTTAAAACGCACTAAATACAAAATTGTGACCTCTTCAAAATTTTATTTTGATTTCGCCTTAGCTCAAATTCATCTTCCAGTATTTGGATCAGCTCAATCCGAATTTGAATTGGCACTAGTTCAACATTCTGGATCCTTTGAATATAACGAAAAATCCCGCTATTTGATGAAAAGTTTAGGGGAAAGTCCATTTCGCCTAAACGGAGTTCAATGCTTTGAAGCGTTTGTAGAAAGAGGTGATGTAATCGACATTGGTTTTAATCGCATCCAGTTTTTGCGGCCAAGAGGCCATCTAAAAATTAGTGAAAAGCCTCACTTCACGACTGATTTATTATCAGAGGAAATGATCAAGAGTCCGCTTAATATTATGATTGAAGGAGAAACAGGTACTGGAAAAACGACTCTCGCAAAAAGTATTCATGAAGAGAGTGCACGTTCTGGTCGCTTCATTCATTTAAACCTTTCTTCATTTGCTCCGAGCTTGATAGAGTCGGAACTCTTTGGACATGTCAAAGGCGCCTTTACTGGAGCAATCACTGAAAAACGTGGAGCAATTCTTGAAGCCCACAAAGGAACCCTTTTTTTAGACGAAATAGATTCTCTTAGTATTGAACTTCAAACCAAACTTTTATTATTTCTCGATAACTACGAAGTTCGCGCGGTGGGTGGAAGTGCAACTCAAAAAGCTGATGTACGATTGATTTTCGCATCAGGAACCAAAATGAAACAATTAATAGAACGGCAAAAAATGCGGAAGGATTTTTATTACCGATTAACTTCTGGAGTCGTGGTGACTCTTGGAAACTTGAGAGACAATCCAATAAAAATACGTGAATTCTGTATGGATTTTGAAAAACAAAATTTAACTATTTTATGTGAGGATCTGATCAAGTACTATCAGGAATGCCCATGGCCAGGTAATTTTCGACAGCTTTTATCTCATTTGAATAAAAAGAAAATTCTCTCTCTTGGCAAAAAGATAATCCTGGATCATCTTGATCACGATCTTATTAATGAGAAGGCCGAGGCTTTAGGTTTTGAAGCTCATCAGCTTAAATCATTGGAAGAAATTAAGATGGATTACTGCTTAAATATTTTTATGAAGACCGATAAAAATTTTGTAAGAGCTGCAAAGCTTTTGGATATTAGCCCAAATACTCTAAAGGCCCTACTTGGTAATAGAGATAAATTAAAAAAATCAAGAGACCATGAGGTAGTCGATATAAATCTCTAAGATTTTTCCTTCGATGCCATTTTTTTCTAAAAATTGGTTTAGTTCAGATCTAAGTTTCTCTTTAATAATCAGTCGTCCTTCATCTTCAACCGGGAGTTGAGGGATGACTGGTTCTACATTCGTTGTTAAATGATCTTTTAATTCGACTTCGTGGTCCTTTAAATAAAGAATAATGTTTCGGTTTGAGGCCAGTACGGAAAAATCAATCCAGACTTGGCGATTGCGATGTGTGTCCTCTAAAAATATTTGAAGATTTATGTCTGTGACTGACATCATTCGTTCAGCTTGACGAAAATATTGAGGACGACTTGGTAGAATTTGTTTCAACTTAATGCTCTTAATAGGATGAGCGTGACCAATTTGTCTAAAATCTTCATTGAGAGATTTGACCATGGCCTCTTCAATAGTTTTTTGATTTTCAGGCACTAAAGGCAATTGAGTGACTGGAAGTTCCAACGCTTCAAGGTTATCGTCCAGCATTTCTTCCATGCGCTCTAAAAATTCTTTATCTTGAGGATTGTTGGCCTCTATTCTTAGGTCGAGGTAAAGTTCATGCTCATGAGCTTCGGCCCCCTCGGCGCCATGGCCCCCGTGACCTCCTCCTCCTCCTCCCGCTGCTTGGATCTTCACTTCAAATTTATGATTTTTAAATTCGATATAAACATCTTCTTCCGCGATTTCAATTGAAGCCGGTTTTCTTAAGGCGTAAGTCCCGACAGCT
>JAQTTZ010000204.1 GCA_028710485.1 Bacteriovorax sp.
CGATAGTTTTAATTTTTTTAGGCATAATATTTATTATTAATTTGGAGAGAAGCCCAAATAGATTGGCTCCGAATTATAGTTCTTTGGAAACTTGTAAAAAGTCGAGTTCAACTGGGGTTTCGCGCTCAAAGAAAGAAACAAGAACGCGAATTTTACCTTTTTCTTGGTCGACAGAATCAATGGTGCCAATGAAGTCGGCAAAGGGTCCGTTGGTGATCTTGACGACGTCTCCAATAGAGAAGGGAGTTTCGTATCTGGGTTTATCTTCTTCAGTTTTATTGAGAATTTTATCAACTTCAGTCTGAGAAATAGCCTGAGGTTTGTTATCGACGCCAATAAAACCAGTAACACCTTGAGTGGTGCGAACAGTGATCCAAGAATCATCACTTAGAATCATTTGGATTAAAACATAACCGGGAAAGGTTTTTTCTTGAGACTTAACTTTTTGACCCCTTCTGATAACCATTTTGGATTGAATAGGAATAATGGCTTGAAAAATTTTATCTTCCAAACCCATGGTTTTAATACGAGTTTTTAGAGCTTCAATAACTTTGTATTCGTGACCAGAATAAGTATTGATGACGTACCAGGCGGCATCAATACTAGGCTCAACAGATGAAAGTTGAAACAAAAATTCTTTTTTATTGGTTTTATTAGAAGTTTTGGGCATAAATTTTATTGTTTTATTTTACCTAATAGGGAAATCAGATTAGTAAAAAGATAATCAAAACCACCTAGAATTAGGGAAATGATAATCGAGATAGATATTACCACAACTGTAAGCTGAATTAAAGTGTCTTTTTTGGGCCAAGTGATGTTCTTGAACTCAACGGCGACTTCCTTTAAAAATTTAACAACTTTTTGCATGAAAGTATTATAGCAAGCTTTTCTTTTTCCCGCGGAATTGCTGAAGGAAAATTTTTTGAGGTAGTTTTATAGGATTGATTGTTTTTAGTGAAGATAATATTTTGATTTATGGAGAGAAAACTTTTGCGCCATGGTTGGGGAGGTGACATAAAAAAAAGAAGAGAGAGTCTCCAGGAAAAGGACGATGAAAGAATGGAGTTAGAAGAGTATCCATTTTTAGAGGCAAAGTTTGGTTCAGGTTTTGTTACAAGGGAGGACTATCTTCTTTTGGAACAGATGTCTGAAAATTAATTTGTCTGGTTTTTTAACCGCAAAAATATTGAAGCAATTAAACTTGATATATTTTGATTTATTGACCTACCCCAGAAGTGGTGGGTATGATGATACTCATCCACTAGAGATAGTGTTTACAAATTTTAAATAATAAAAAACAAAATGTTGTGCCCATATTGTGGGGAAAGTGAATCAAATGTTTTAGAAAGCCGGGATGCCGGTGATGGTAAGATGACTCGAAGGAGAAGAGAATGTGTTAAGTGCAAGAAAAGATTTACAACCTATGAGAGAGTAGAGAATATTGACTTAAAAGTTGTTAAGAAATCTGGGAAAAAAGAAGATTATAGTCGGGAAAAGCTGGATAGGTGTTTTGAAAAAGCTTGTTGGAAGATGAATCGGGAAGAAAGAGAAAGATTGGTAGATGAGATTGAAATGAAACTACTAAATTGGAAAAGTGTGGAAATTCCTTCAAAGGAGATTGGCAAAATGGTAATGAAGAAATTGAGGAAAGTTGATCCAGTGGCTTATATTCGTTTTGCTACAGTATTTCTGGAAATTGAATCTGTTGACGATTTTAAAAATTTATTAAATGATTTTAAAAAATGACAAATCTAGCCGAACCACAGTTATCAGATAATGCTAAATATATAGCTGAGACAAGATATTCCTTGAAGGATGAGGACGGGAAAATTTTAGAGAAAGTGGGCGATATTTTTTGGAGGGTAGCAATAAATGTGGCTAAAGGAGATCAAAACTTTGGGGGAAATGAAGAGAGTATTAATCGAATGGCTGAAAATTTTTATAATTTAATGGCAGAACAGAAATTTTTACCCAATACTCCTTGTTTGGTTAATGCTGGGAAAAAATATCAACAATTATCGGCTTGTTTTGTGTTGCCGATAGAGGACTCGATGGAGTCAATTTTGGAAACGATGTCGAACATGGCAATGATTCATAAGTCCGGAGGGGGAACAGGGTTTTCTTTTACCCGATTGAGGCCCTATGGTGATTATATTAAAAGCAGTGGTGGAACAACGGTAGGTCCGGTGAGTTTTATGCAGGCTTACAATGATGTGACGGCTCAGGTTAAGCAAGGGGGAGTGCGACGAGGAGCTAATATGGGGATGCTTTCAATTGATCATCCTGATGTGTTGAGGTTTGCGGTAGTGAAATTAGATGAATGGAGTTTGACTAATTTCAATATTTCTTTGGCAGTGACCGATGCTTTTATGCAAAAATTGGAAGAGGATAAGAAATTTGTAGAGAATGATGAAATTCCTGAAGAAGTAGTGGAAGAGATTAGGTTAGCGGAGGGAATAAGAGGGATGGATGAAAGATTGAGACAGGTGGAAGTTGGGGTTAAGAAACTTTATGAGTGGGCCGAGGCAAAACAAATAGGAGAGGGTTATGATTTGATTAATCCCAGAGATGGTCAGTCCAGAATGAAACTTAATGCCTATAAAGTATTTAATTTAGTAACTAGATTGGCTTGGCAATTTGGAGATCCAGGTTTAGTCTTTATAGATCGAATGAATGCACCGAGTTCTAATCCAATTCCAGCCGTGGGAAGAATTGAAGCAACTAATCCTTGTGGGGAACAACCGCTTTTGCCGTATGATGCTTGTAATTTGGGAAGTTTGAATTTAAGTAAATTTGTGGCGGGCAATGATCTTAACTGGAATGAGTTGAAAGGGACAATAAATTTAGCGGTGCATTTTTTAGACAATGTAGTAGAGGTAAATCAGTTTCCGGTACAAAAAATTAGAGAAATGGTAAGCAATACTAGAAGAATTGGTTTGGGAATAATGGGTTTTGCTGATGCTTTGTTTAAATTGGGAATAAGATATGATTCTGATGAGGGGATAGAGTGGGCTAAAAAGATTATGAAATTTGTGACAGAGTCAGCCAAAGAGGCAACTTGTAAGCTGGCGGAGTCACGAGGAGTCTTTCCTTTTTGGGATAAAAGTGTTTATGCAGGGACTGACTATAAACCGAGAAATATGGCCCTAACAACAATTGCTCCGACTGGGACAATTAGTATGGTGGCTGATACTAGCTCGGGGATTGAGCCGGTGTTTTCGTTGGGATATCAGAAAAATACAGTTGAGGGAAAGACTTTGTATGCAGTTAGTCCGGTTTTGGTTGAAAAGTTGAAGGAAAAGGGAATTTATTCTGAGGAATTGGTGGAAAAAATTGTTAAGAATGGAGGAACTTTAAAGGGAATTGATGAAATTCCAGACGAATTGAAAAATGTTTTTATAACTGCTTTGGAAATTGATCCAGAATGGCATATTAAGTTGCAAGCGGCTTTCCAGGAATTTACCGATAATGCAGTTTCAAAAACAATTAATTTGCCAGAGGAGGCGGTGGTGGATGATGTAAGGAAGGCTTATTTATTGTCTTATTCCTTAGGAACAAAAGGGATTACTATTTATCGAAGCGGGTCAAGAACTTTTGAACCGATGCAAAAAGTTAAAGAGAAAAGTCAAAAAGA
>JAQTTZ010000205.1 GCA_028710485.1 Bacteriovorax sp.
CCTTGAGCTCTTGGCATGATTCTTTTTAACATTGGCCCTTCATCTGTAAAGATTGTTCCAACAACAATGTTATCAAGATCGTATTTATTTGACTCGTTAGCAATTGCAAGACCACTGTTAATTAACTTAGTAAGAACGATTGCGATTTCTTTTTTCTCGCAAAATCTTAAAATTTTAATCGCCTCAGACGCTTTTTTGTTTCTGATTAAATCACAAACTTGTCTAATTTTTCTTGGTGCAATCCCAACGTTATTGTTTTTTACTTTAATGGCCATAAGCCCCTCTCCAAAATTAATTATTTCTTAGTAACTTTCTTATCAGCTCCATGGCCGTAAAAAGTTCTTGTTAGAGCAAATTCCCCAAGCTTGTGGCCAATCATGTTGTCTGTAACGTAAACAGGAATAAATTTTTTCCCATTATGTACAGCAAACGTAATCCCGATAAATTCAGGAACCACAGTTGAGCGACGAGACCAAGTCTTGATAACCTTGCTAGCTTTATTGGTATCGTTAGAAATGGCGATTACCTTTTTTAGCAAATGTGTATCAACGAAAGGTCCTTTCTTAAGCGATCGAGCCATAAAAAAAACTCCCTAAATTATTTTCTTCTCTTAACGATAAATTTATCTGTTCTTTTGTTCTTACGAGTCTTGAATCCACGAGTTTGAATACCCCAGGGAGTACAAGGATGTCTACCACCCGATGTTCTACCTTCACCACCCCCCATAGGGTGATCCACTGGGTTCATAACAACCCCACGAACAGTTGGTCTAATACCAAGCTTTCTAGTGATTCCGGCTTTACCGCGGTTAACTTTTTCGTGATCTAGATTTCCCACCTGTCCGATTGTAGCGCGACAGTTGCTTTTTACTTTTCTTAATTCACCTGATGGCATTCTCAAAAGAGCGACTTCGCCTTCTTTTGCCATAACTTGAACATAAGAACCAGCTGAACGAGCAATTTGCCCACCTGCTCCTGGATTCAATTCAACATTATGAACAAGTGTTCCTACTGGAATATCGGTTAGAAGTTTTGAATTTCCAACTTTAATATCTGCAGAAGCTGAAGAAATGATTACATCGCCAACAACTAATCCCAATGGAGCTAAGATGAAGCTTGTTGCACCATCTGCATAAACCACTAGAGCAATGTTACATGTACGATTTGGATCGTAACAAATAGCCTTAACAGTTGCAGGGATCTCAGTTTTATTTCTTTTAAAATCAATAATTCTGTATTTTTGTTTTACCCCGCCACCTTGGTGACGAACTGTAATTCTTCCGTGGTTGTTACGCCCGGCTTGAATTTTTTTAATTTCTAAAAGATTACTCGGAATGTGCACGCCTTTTGTTAGGTCCTTGCTGTCCATTACCTGTTTCTTTCTTAGGGTCGGAGTCGTTGGCTTAAATTTTTTAATTCCCATAAATATCCTTAAAAATTCCTAAAAACTATATTCCTTTAAAAAACTCAATTTTTTGCCCTTGCGCTAGTTGCACAAGTGCTTTCTTGTAAGAAGATAGCTTCTTAGAAGATTTTGAAGTTCTTTTTGTTTTTCCTGGGATGATAGCAGTTCTGATTGCTACAACCTTTACATCGTAAAAAGATTCAATTGCGTTTTTGATTTGATTCTTATTTGCTTTAAGACTTACAACGAATCCATAACGATTATGAGCGTCTGAATCAGCAGAAATTTTTTCAGTGATAAGAGGTTTTACTATTACGTCATTTATTGCAGCCATGATTACACCAACTTCTTAGCTAGCTTTTCAAAAGCTTGCTTTTCAATAATTAAATTTTCATATTTTACAGCTTCGTAAACACTCATGTTATCAACACCAAGTGCCTTTGCTGTTCTAAGGTTTTTAGTTGCTCTTATGACTAAACTTGCTGAGTCCAAGGTTATGATTAAAGCATTTGATAAATTCTTAGAAGCTAGAAGATTAAAAATATCTTTAGTCTTTCCAGTAGCAATCAGTGAATCAACAATTATTAACTTTCCAGCGAGTTGCTTGTCAATAACTACTGACTTAAGAGCATTGAGAACAACCTTCTTATTAACTTTTTGTTCGAACGATCTATGCTTTGGACCAAAAACTGTCCCTCCACCTGGCATTAAAGGTGAACGTGTTGACCCTTGACGAGCATTACCAGTTCCTTTTTGCTTAAATGGCTTCTTGCCACCACCACGCACTTCAGACTTACTTTTTGTATGTGCATTACCTTGTCTTCTGGAAGCAAGAGTTGCTTTAACCACTTGGTGTACAACTGGTACATTGATTGAATCTGGTGTGAATTCAAAATCAACTTTTATTTTTTCTTTGTTTTCAAACTTACTATTTAATACATTTAATTCTGTCATTTTAGACCTCTACCTATTACTTCTTAAGAGCCTTAGCAATCTTGATGAATCCATTTTTTCCGCCTGGAACTGACCCTTTAAGGAGCAAGTATCCTTTAGCAAGATTAACTTCAAAAACCACCATATTTTGCACTGTTTTTTGATCAACGCCCATATGTCCTGGCATCTTCTTACCTCTAAACACACGCCCTGGAGTTGCTCTGTTACCAATTGACCCAACTCTTCTATGGAAGTGTGAACCGTGAGATGCTGGACCTCCGCGGAAGTTGTATCGTTTCATAACTCCGGCGAAACCTTTACCTTTAGATTCTCCAGTAACATCAACATAAGTCCCTGGGCCAAAAGCTTCAAAATCAACCTCTTTACCAAGGCAAGATGCTTCTACTGCGTCGGTTTTAACTTCTGAAAAATGTGTAACATTTTGTGAAACACCTGCTTTTGCAAGTATTCCTTTATTTGGCTTGTTTAACAGTGCTTCACGTTTTTCACCGTAACCGATCTGATAAGCATTGTAGCCATCTTTATCAGTAGTTTTAACTTGCGTGATTAAGTTGGGGATAATTTTGATAACTGTTACTGGAACATGGTTCCCGTTCTCATCAAATACTCTAGTCATACCTGCTTTTACGCCAAATACGGCATTCAAAGCGATCTTTGTGTCAGACATCTTACCTCCACAGCATCACCCTACTCTAAGGGATGCGTACATGGTTATTATTATTTTATAGCTTCAAAAGTTTAACTGTTTTACTAGTACTTAATCTCTACGTCAACCCCAGAAGATAGATCAAGCTTCATTAATTGATCAATAGTCTGTTGAGTTGGTTCAATAATATCAACCAAACGTTTATGTGTTCTCATTTCGAACTGCTCTCTTGATTTTTTATCAATGTGCGGTGAACGAAGAACTGTAAATTTATTAATCTCTGTAGGTAGAGGGATTGGTCCTGCTACTCTAGCGCCAGTTTCTTTAGCTGTTTGAACAATTTCGTTTACCGAAGTGTCTAGTAGCTTGTGATCGTATGCACGCAACTTAATTCTTAGTCTTGTAGCTTTCATAATATTCGTCGATCCTTATTTTTTGTTTTTGACTTTTTATTTTGTATGCGGCCCTTTGTCAAGGACCGCATACGTTATTTGTTATAATTAATCTAAAATTTCAGCAACAGTACCGGCACCAATCGTTCTACCGCCTTCACGGATAGCGAAACGAAGTGATTTTTCCATGGCAATTTTGTTAATCAACTCAACTTTAAAAGTTGTGTTATCAC